>JBFHCW010000017.1:0-20814 GCA_041585035.1 Litorivivens sp. | reverse complement strand
GCGCAGGCTTTCCTTTTCAATGCCGCGTCGGATTCGACTCAGTGTGGTGGCATTGGCGTTCAATGCGGCCAGTATCTCTGGTGCTGTGCGGGTCAATGCAATGTCCTCGATGACGCGGCAGGCAAGTGTAATCGTCGCTTATCGGCGGGACAAGTTGCAAATCGGCAGAGCTTTTGTGCGGCGCGCTGCACTCAAAAGTTTGCTAGGGTAAGCCCTCTTTATTTTTAACCTGCAATTCAGCCGGAGGCGCGAACGCATGAGTGATCAGCCAAGTTATGTCCCCCCCCGTGTATGGACCTGGGATACCGAAAGCGGTGGCGCCTTCGCCAGCATCAATCGGCCAATCGCCGGACCAACCCACGACAAGGAACTGCCGGTGGGCGAGCACCCGCTGCAACTGTACTCGCTGGGCACACCCAACGGCGTCAAGGTCACCATCATGCTGGAAGAGCTGCTGGCACAGGGGCATGCGGGCGCGGAGTACGATGCCTGGCTGATCAATATTCTCGAGGGTGATCAGTTCGGCAGCGGCTTTACCGCCATTAATCCCAATTCAAAGATTCCGGCGCTGGTGGATCGCAGTGGTGCCGAGCCGATCCGGGTGTTCGAGTCCGGCGCGATGCTGATGTACCTGGCGGAAAAATTTGATGCCTTTTTGCCGGCCTCGCTGCCCCTGCGCTCGGAAACACTGTCCTGGCTATTCTGGCAGATGGGGTCAACGCCCTTTCTCGGCGGTGGTTTTGGCCACTTTTACGCCTATGCGCCCGAAAAAATGGAGTATCCCATCAACCGCTTTGCCATGGAGGTCAAGCGCCAGCTGGACGTGCTGGATCGCAATCTGGCGGAGCGTCCCTATCTGGCGGGCGACGAGTACACCATCGCCGATATGGCAACCTACCCCTGGTACGGTGGGCTGGTGGAGGGCAAGCTCTACGAGGCGGGCGAATTTCTCGACGTTGAGTCCTATACCCATGTGCGGCGCTGGTCAGCGGAGATTGGCGAGCGGCCGGCAGTCAAGCGCGGTCGCCGGGTAAACCGGGTTTGGGGTGACGAAGACCGGCAGGCAAAAGAACGCCACAGTGCGGCGGATCTGGATTGATGTGCGCAGGTGAATAAATGGTCATGGCGAGCGTCGGGAAATTCCCAATAATGCCGTGAGTGCTACTGCGCCGACCAAACAAAAACGCGTCTGTTAAACGGCTGGCCTTTTAAACAGAACGCGCCTATGGGATGAAATAATGCAACTCAGCGATATCGATATTTATAACCCCGATAACTATGTGGCGGCCGTGCCCCACGATCAGTTCAAGCGGCTGCGCGATGAAGCGCCGGTGTACTGGCATGAACACCCGGATGGCGGCGGCTACTGGGTAATCAGCCGCTACGAGGATGTGCGCGCGGTCTCCCGCGATCACGCAACGTTTTCCGCCCAGCGCGGTTTTGTGATGGTGGACGAATTGCCGCCGGAGATTCTCCCGATGGCCCAGGGGCAGTTGCTGGGGATGGATCCGCCCAACCACGGGCCCATACGGCGGGCGGTGATAGAGCGTTTTACCTCAAAAATGCTGGCTCAGATGGAGCCGATGGTGCGCGAAATTGCCCGCGATTCCCTGCTGTCGGCGCGTGAGTTGTCCAAAGAGCAGGGCGAATGCAATTTTGTGTTTGATGCGGCGGGCAACCTGCCGACCGCGGTGATCTGCAGCCTGATGGGGGTGCCGAAGGATATGTGGGGGCAGATCCGTCACTGGTCCGATATGCAGACCTCGGCCGGTGATCCGGATCTGGGTGCCACACCGGAAGAAACCCAGCAGATCAGCATGGAAATGGGTATGTACGGCTATCAGCTGGCCACCGAGCGCCAGAACAGTGATGCCGACGACCTGATTTCACTGCTGATCAACGTTGAGGTGGATGGCCACAAAGTGACGGCGGAGGAATTTGCCTCGCTGTTTATCCAGATTACCGTGGCGGGCAATGAGACGACCCGTTCGATGATTGCCAGCGGCATGTATGAGCTGCTCAAGCGCCCTGAGCTTTATCGCAAGCTGGAGGCCAATCCGGAGCTACTGCCCGGCGCAGTGGAGGAAATGCTGCGCTGGTCCACGCCCCTGCACTACTTTCGGCGCACGGCCACTCGCGATACCGAACTGCGCGGTCAGCAGATAAAGGAAAATGACCGGGTAGTGATGCTGTATTCTTCAGCCAATTTTGACGAGCGAGTGTTCGACAATCCGCTGGAGTTCAATATCGAGCGCAGCCCGAATCCGCATCTGGCCTTTGGCCACGGTATCCACCTGTGTCTGGGGGCAAATCTGGCCAGACTGGAGGCGAGAATCTTCTTTGAGGAGTTCTTCAAGCTGTTCGCGGGTGCAGAGTTGAGCGGCAACCCTCAGCGGATCCGCTCAAACCTGGTCAACGGCTTTAAATCTCTGCCGGTAAAACTACAGGCCCGTTAACCGGCGTCTCGCAGTGGCTCGGTTCCGGCTTCGGGCAGGCCGAGCTTCTTACGGATCTTTTCTGCCCACTGTTTCTGGGCCGTTTCGCGAGAGGGGTAAAGCTCGATACCGGTAAGGTACTCCGCACCTTCCTGGCGCGACCACTTCACCTCGCCGACCAGTGTCAGCGGGTATTCTTCGCCGCTGTCGACAAAGACGCGAAGGATGCGGTTGGGCTCCAGTGCCTCGCGCGTTGCAATTCGCAAGCCCTTGGCAGAGATATCCAGGGTTCGAGCCAGCGCCAGCTTGGCCGGTGAGAGTGAGCCGGGTTGTGCCGCCTCGGTTTCTACGCAAACCAGTGATTCGTCATTGATTCGCGCGTCCTGTCGTCGTTCAGAATCCATCATTATTATTGTCCCGGATCGCGTTACAAGACGGTGAACTATAGCGTAGAAGTTATCCGGTGTGAACTTCCCCGCCTTGAGGTGGCCGGCCCCGGGGCTGATATTATGCTGAATGCTTGGGAAGCCTGACCGTAAACCGGCTGCCGCTGCCCGGCGTCGATTCCAGAGCGATGTCGCCGCCCAGCTCCCGTGCGATTTTCCTGCAGATTGCCAGTCCGACGCCTGTTCCGGGGTACTCGTCACTGCTGTGAAGGCGCTTGAAGGGCTGAAAGACCCGCTCGTAGTAGCGCTCATCAATGCCAATTCCGTTATCGCTAATCGCGATGTACCAGTTTTCGTTATCCTTACGTGCCGCCACCGTTATATCGGGCTTGCGGCCGGGGTGGTGATATTTCAGCGCGTTGCCGAGCAGATTCTGCAACAGGCTGCGAAGGCGAACCGGGTTGCCCAGCACCGTGGGCAGCGGGGTGAGCCGTCGCACCCGCGCCTCGCTGCGGCCGAGCGCTTCCTGGAGGTCCTCACAGACCCGCTGAAACTGCTCATTCAGGTCGACGGACTGGGTGCTTTCGGAGTCGTGGTCAATGCGGGCGTATTCCAGCATATCGTTGACCATGAGCTGCATGCGCTGGGCCGCCTCTCTGGCGCTGCGCACATAGAGGGCGGCGGTTTCGTCCAGTTCGCTCGCATATTCGTCTTCCAGCAGAGAAGTGAAGTTGCTCACCATGCGAAGCGGCTCTTTCATGTCATGGGAGGCGATATAAGCGAACTGCGAGAGTTCTTCATTGGCCTTGAACAGCACATCGACCAGTTGCTCGCCTTCCACAACTTTCTGTTGGAGTTTGGTCTGGGTCTCTTTCAGCTCGGCGGTGCGATGTTCGACGATGCGCTCTGCCTTGGAGTGCATGCCAAGCAGGGCGCGCAGTATTGAAAACAGCAGCAGGTCCACGATCAGGCCGGCCGCGGCAATCATATTGGGTTGAACGCTCTGAGCTCGGCCCAGCAGCTGGTTTGCCGTACTGCCAAACACAACATGCCACTGCCGCCCCTGCAAGTTGAGTGTGCGGACTTCTTTCAGGTCGGGCGCTATGGTGGTCGGCTTGTCGTAAAGCAGGTTGTCGGCGATGACGGCGTCGTCATAGATGCTAAAGCGGACATCGTCGCGGCTGCTTCCAAGAATGCCGGCCATTAAATTGTTCATGCGAAAGGGGGCGTAGACCCAGCCCTGGATCGCGGCGCGACGTTGTTCAACGGTTTCGAGCGGGGCGCCGCGGCGGTAGAGCGGGACGTAGGTGAGAAAGCCGCGCTGCACATCTTCATCGGTTTCCTGGACCAGGGTAATGATGCCGGATGTATGTGCCTTGCCGCTTTCCATGCTCTTGCTCATGGCGTCCCGGCGAACCGGGTTGCTCCACATGTCGTAGCCAAAGGCGCGCTGGTTGCGCCAATCAAAGGGCTCCAGGTAGACGATGGCGGTGTAGAACTCGCGCTCGCCCGGGGGCGAGATCGTGTAATCGGGGAATCCTTCGGCGCGCACGGACAGTGTATGGGCGGCAATCAGGTCCGGCGACAGCGCGCGAGCGAAGCCAATTCCCTGCACGCCGGGCCAGTGAGTGTCGAGATTCAGTGTATTGACGTACTGGTTAAAGGCGCGGCGACTAACCGTGTCGTTGGCATTGAACAGGCCGATGCCGCCCCACAGTATCTGCTCATATAAAACCATGCGGCTTTCTATGGCGTTGGCGATTTCTTCGCTGCGCAATTGCAGGCGTTCACGCGCGGCCTGCTCGGTGGCCCGGGCTGAGGTGTGCCAGGCGGCAAAGGTAATCAGGAGGCCGGCAGCGAGGATAAGCCAGGCGGTCACCGGGCCGTGCAACAGGCGCACAACGGCGGGGTGTGCAGCGATGCGAGATACAGGGTGATTCTCGGCGGCGAGGGGTGGGCTCGTCATGGCCATGGAGAATCACCTGCTGTCAGGAGAGCTACTGGTTTGCCGCAATCCCGGTCTGGGCCTTCGTGAGCAGTAATTTGCTGATACGATTTTGCCAAAGTAGGTAGTCCGTGCCGAGTCGGTCTTCCAGCAGCAGCCCCAGCAGGTGGCTACCTGCGCCATCGGGCACGCTCCAGCGGACGGAGCCAAAGAGGGTGAGCTCATTGCCAGAATCAAGGCTAAGACGAAGGCGAAAGCGTTCGAAGGTCTCAAGAGGTGCATTGCACCGGATCATCAGGCCGTGCTTTGAGATATTGGTGATCTCGCACTCTTCACGGCTGGCCAGAATTCTGAAGCCATCGCCCTCTTGGTATATATCCAGACAGTCAGCATCACGCTCGCTGTAACGCGGCTCGCTGCGATTGTCCGATGTTTTGTGCCCCGTGCTTTGTGCCATTGTCTTTGCCATATTTTTCTACTCATCCAGTTTAGCCGGCAGCGCCGCGAGATTAACCCGTACTTGTACCTAGGCGGTCGTGGGCGGTCGTGGGCGGTTGTGGTGCTGCGGGAAGCTATCAACGAAGCGTCGTCAGCAGACGGTCCAGAAGCCGTTCGAGCTTGGCCAGCGAGTTGCACTCGGCGACAAAATGGCAGGCGCTCTGGTAGCGGCGTATTTCCGAGTCGCCGGTATTCCAGTGTCCGCGGGGCTCCGGGTTAAACCATAGCAGGTACTTGCTTTTATTATAGAGCTCGCGCAGCTCGTTCAGGCCCGGGTCGGCACTGTTGGCGCGGCCGTCACCCAGAATGATCAGGGTGGTGTTGCGGTCAATATTTGCGCCGAAATCGCTCACGAATTGCTTGAAGCTGTTGCCGTAATCACTACTGCCTCGCCCCCATTTCTGGTTCACCATTTCAACCGCCTGCTCGGGCGGGTGGCGGTCAAACAACTCGGTCACCTCGTAAGTCTGGCTGGTGAACACAAAACTGCGAATGCGCGGCATGACATCGGTCAGACTGTAGAGGAACAGCAGCAGAAAGCGGGCATAGGTGGACACCGAGCCGCTGACGTCGCACAGCACGTAGAGCTTGGGTTGGTCCTTGCGTTTCTGCTTCCAGTAGGTGTGGAAGGGCACCCCGCCATAGGCCAGATTTCGGCGCAGGGTCTTGGCCATGTCGAGTTTGCCGCGCCGGTCTACCCGGCGGCGCTGGCGATGGCGGGTGGCGAGCTTCTTCGCCAGCGCCCGAATCAGCGTGGGCAGCTGTTTGAGGTGGTAGCCCTCCAGCGCAGACAGTTTGGTGTTGCGCAGCATCTGCTGCTGGATAGCGCGGCCAGCGGCATTGGCATTGAGCAGGAGCTGGTGCTCAACCGCATCCCGCGCGGCCATGTCGAGCTCGTGGCGCTGCTGCTCCAGCCATTCAATGGGGCCTTCCAGTGCATCGCTGTCGATGGCCTTCAGGGCCTCGATGGCCTTGTCGAACTGGCCGGTGCCAGCGGCTTCAGCCAGCCGGCGCCGGAAAATGCCCTTCTGGGTATTGAAGCGGATCGTGTCGAGACTCACGCCTTCGGCAGCGTCCTCAATGGCCATTGCCACTGCATCCGGGGTGCCTTCAATCGCAGCCTGTACCATCGGAGCACTCAGAGCGTTCTGCACGGCGGCATCGCCCGCGACACTTTCCGGTAGCTCAAAGCTCTGCGGATGGCTGGATTCCTGCCCACTTTGTTGCTGCTGGCTGTGGCGCTCGCCCTTTGTCAGAAAGTAGAGGTCAAAACAGCGCTGAAAGGTCGCTTTCTCGTCGCGGGTTTTGGTCAGCGCCGCGGCCAGAGCATTGCGCAGCAGTTCCCGGTTGCTGTAGCCCACCACATCCGCGGTGTGCAGAGCGTCCAGCGTTTCGCTGGTGGAGATGCGGACATCGTGCTGTCGCAGGGTGTTGATAAAGCCGAGCAGGGTCTGTTCCATCGGGCGCTACCTTTTCAGCAGCTCGCGAATTTCCGGCGTAACCAGCTGAATGTCCTCTTCAAATTTCAGAATGACATTCAGGGTGCTCTGTACCAGTTCCTGCGACAGGGAGGTGGCGTGCAGCAACAGCAGCGCTCTGGCCCAGTCCAGGGTTTCGCTCACGGCGGGGGCTTTTTTCAGGTCCAGTTCGCGCACCTGCTGAATAAAGGCGACCAGCTGCTCGCTCAGTGATTCGGGAATGTCCGGCACCCGGGTCTGCACGATGCGGGTTTCCAGTGCCCGGCTGGGGAAATCGATATACAGATGCAGGCAGCGACGTTTGAGCGCGTCACTGAGGTCGCGGGTGTTGTTGCTGGTCAGTACCACGATGGGTTTGGTGGTGGCCTGGATGGTGCCGATCTCGGGAATGGACACCTGAAAGTCGGACAGAATTTCCAGCAGCAGTGACTCGAATTCATAGTCGGCCTTGTCGATCTCGTCGATCAGCAGCACGGCGCCATCTTTCTGGCGCAGTGCCTTGAGCAGGGGGCGGGGTTCGAGAAACTCGTCGGAATAGAAAATATCACCAAAGGTTTTCAGGCGCTCGACGGATTCGGATAGCCCTTTGGCGTCTTGCAGGATGTCGTGGAGTTGCTCTTTCAACACCTGGCTGTAAAGCAGCTGCTTGGAGTACTTCCAGTCATACAGTGCTTTGCTTTCATCCAGACCCTCATAGCATTGCAGCCTTACCAGCGGCAGCTTGCTGAAGGTGGCCGTGGCTTTAGCCAGCTCGGTTTTGCCGACCCCGGGTGGGCCTTCCACCAGAATGGGGCGTTGCAGTTGTTGGGCCAGAAAAACGGTGGTGGCGATCGCCTCGCTGGCAATATAGCCCGCGTCGGCAAAACCTTCGATAAGGGCGTTCACGGCCTGGCTGGCCGGAGAGTCCTGCACGTTTGCGCTCCTTCTAATAACTAAGGCTGTCGTTTAAGGGTTTACTGTTTACAGAGCTTTTCAAGCACGGCCCAGTGCTCGGGGTAGCGAGTGCGCATGTCCTCGGCTTGGGCCATATCGTGATCATCAAAGTCGAAGCCGGGGCTTACCGCTTCCGAGATCAGGCCGAAGTTGTCACAGAGTAATTGAGAGGCTTTCCAGAATCCACCGGGCACCGTGAGCTGGAGCTGTTGCCCTTCATCGAGTTTTGGCCCCAGCGTTATCCGGAGCAGTTTGCCCTCGGGGCTCAGCAGGGTGTAACGCAGTGCGCCACCGGCCTGCCAGTAGTGAACGATGTCGGAGCGGTTGCGGTGAAGGTGTCCCACGGGCTGGTCGTCGGTGAGCAGGTAGAAGATGCTGCTCATCAGCCGCCGCCCCCGGTGCGTGTGCGAACTTTCGAAGGTGCGGCGGTAATAGCCGCCCTCGGGGTGGGGCGTCAGCTGTAGCGTGTCGATAAGGCTGTGCTTATCCACCGGTCATATTCATAAAGCGGACGATCTGGGGTTCATCGTCGTTCAATTCGAAATAGTGCCGCTCGGGCTTGATGGCCATTGCGCCGCGAATGGTCTGCTGCAACCGTTCGGCATCGCCCGGGTGCTGGTCGAGCACGTCTTTCAGGTCGACCGAGTGCTCGTTACCCAGGCATAGCAGCAGCCGCCCTTCCACGGTAACCCGCACGCGATTGCAGAGGTGGCAGAAGTTATGGCTGTGGGGGGAAATAAAGCCGACCCGAATAGGGCTGTCCACCATGCGGTAGTAGTCCGAGGGGCCGCCGGTGGATTCGTGGCTGTTGCTGAGCGGATGACGGGTTTCGATAATCTCGCGCAGCTGGTCGCTGGAACAGAAGCTCAAGGCGCGGCTGTGTTCGTCAATCAGACCCAGCGGCATTTCTTCGATAAAGGATATATCGACACCCTTGCGGCGGGCGAAGTCGACCAGATCCAGTACTTCGTCGTCATTGCGGCCTTTGAGGATGACCGCGTTCAGTTTGATGCGGGAAAAACCGGCATCGATAGCGGCGTCGATGCCACGCAGCACCTTGTTCAAATCGCCGGTGCGGGTGAGCTGGCGAAAGCGCTCTTCGTTGAGACTGTCGATGCTGATGTTGACGCCGGTCAGCCCTGCGGCTTTCAACGCCGGGGCGTATTTGTCCAGCTGGGCACCATTGGTGGTGAGATGAAGCTCGGTCAGGCCGTCGAGGGCGCCGAGGCGTTCTACCAGTGACAATACGTTGTTGCGCACCAGTGGTTCACCACCGGTCAGGCGGATTTTCTTGACCCCGAGATCGACAAAGGCTTTGCCCACATCAAACAGTTGTTCCAGAGAAAGAATCTGGTTGCGTGGCAGAAACGTCATGTCTTCGGCCATGCAGTACACGCAGCGAAAATCGCAGCGGTCGGTAACGGACAGCCGGACGTAGTCTATCTGGCGATCAAATCGATCGATTAGTGCGTGTGTAGTCATAGTCGCTGAATACTACCATACCGGGTTAACGGTGCGGATTCTGCGCTGCAGGCAAAAGCGGTTCTGTCAGCGGAAACTGGTCGGCGGGTACCGGCCTGCTGAACAGGTAGCCCTGAAAATAATGGCAGCCCATGGCTTGCAGCTGCTGTCGCTGTTCGTCCTGCTCCACGCCTTCTGCGAGCACGGTTAGCTCCAGGGAGCGGCCAATGCCCAGCAGGATTTTGAGCAGGTCGTCACCGCGCGGTGTGCCGACCTGATCGACGAAGGACTTATCGATCTTGAGCGTATCGACGGGCAGCCGCCCGAGATAGGAGAGGGATGAAAAGCCCGTGCCGAAATCATCGATGGCGATGGTTACGCCGGCTTTGCGAAGCAGGGCTAGATCGACCAGCGCCGTATTGGACTCCTCGATAATGCCGGATTCGGTCAGCTCCAGTGACAGGCTGGAGGGGGAAACGTCGAAGGCCTTGAGTGTGTCCAGTACCGTTTTTGCGTAGCGGTAGGTCTGCAATTGAAGGGGGCTGACGTTAACCGACACTCTGCCGATAAACCTCGCGCGCCGCTGCCAGCTTTTCAGATCCCGGCAGGCCTGCTCCAGTACCCACTGGCCGATGGGTCTGATCAGGCCCCGCCGCTCTGCCAGCGGTATAAAGGTCGCCGGAGAAATCCAGCCGTGTTCGGGGTGCTGCCAGCGCAACAGGGCTTCGGCGCCAATCAGGTGACCGGCACTGTCGACCAGTGGCTGGTAGTGCAGTGTCAGCTGCTGGTCGGGCAGGGCTCGGTCGAGATCGCGCTCCAGTGTCAGCCGGAAGCGAACCTCCTCGGCAAACTGGCGGTCGTAGGGTGCAATCTGGTTGCCGCCGCGGGCAACCGCCTGCTCCAGCGCCAGCTCGGCATGGTAAAGCGGATCCCGTGCATTGCTCTCTTCCCGCAGTGGCACCAGCGCCATGCTGTAGGTCAGGTCTACTTTCTGCGGGCCGAGATAATAGGGTTTTGTCAGCCAGTCGGAGGGGCTGAGTGACTCTGCGGAGTTATCGACATAGCGGTGAAGGTCGCGGGTCAAGACAGCAAACTGTGACTCGGAAATCCGGGCTGCGAGCTGGTCCGGCGCCTCTCTGTCTTGCAAGCGTTTGGCCACTTGCAGCAGTAACTGATCGCTGCGCGCTTCACCGAATGTCTGTCTCAATTCCCTGAAGTAATCAATTTGTATCAGCAGCAGTTGTCCGTCCGGATACTCTTCCGGGAACCACTCAAGCTGTTTTTTCAGGTTGCGGATATTGGCCAGTTTGGTCAGCTCGTCGCTTAGCGTCAGCAGTCGCGCTCGGCGCTCTGCGGCAGTGCGCGAGGACACTTCCTGGCTTAACGAGAGATCTTTTTCCAGCAGTTCCGCCACGGTATCTTCGTGGTCTCGGGCAAAAAGGATGGCCATGATTACGAACAGCCAGATGAAAGTAAGGCCGCCGGGAAGCACGGGTACGCTCTGCAGGCTGAAAAAATAATGCAGCAGCTGGGAGGTGCAGGAGTAGACCAGCAGCAGCAAAAAGCTGCTGAACAGCTTTGCAGCCAGAGGGTCGCGATGGCGCATAACGCTGACGCAGAAAAAACACCAGGCTGCGCCTATAAGGCCAAGCAGCTGGAAAATAGCCGACGCCGGCCGGTAATCAAACCCATAGGGTATCGGTCCATCCGGGCCCATTGGCCACAGGCGCGCGACGAAGAAACCAGCGTCCAGCGTCAGGCTGTACAGGCCGAGCAGGCCCGTAATGACGGAATAGAGCAGGATAAAGCGCATTGCCAGGCCGCGGACGGGAATATCGGCATAGCGCAGCATCAGCCAGCAAAGCGCGGCCAGATAACTGAAGGCGGAGAGACTCTGGAGGCGAACGCTGAGTTTGGCCGCATCCAGACTGGGAGCCATGGTAAACATCGTGCTGCTGAGCAGGAAAACCGAGATGGCTGCGCAGAGAGCTGCGTAGGCTCTGTAGATTTGTCGATCCGGGCCAAGCCTGCTTAGCCAGATTGACTGGATGACGGTATACAGTGCGATGACGCTGGTGGAAAAGTACAGATAGGGCAGAAGCATGGGCTAGAAAACGGCTGATCAGGGAATGCTGATGTTTTAACAGAAGCGGGCTCGCCTCGACAGCGAATCTTTAAAAAAAGACGCTTGCCAGGCTGTCGGTTGCTTAATCGACCTCTATAAAGATAGGCCGAGACTTCGCTGAGCCATTGCCGAATTCATCAGATGCCTTAAGCTGTCCAAAACCAATAAGAAAACGCCAGACTATGAGTATTGCCGCCCTCGCTGCCTTGATTGTTATGGCCCAGCTCGCCCTGTTGGTGGCTATGTTGCTGATGATCGCCGAGCCCGCCATGCGCACCGCCAACCGCCTGCTGGCAGTGATTCTTCTGGTTATCGGTGGCAATCTGCTGCTGTTTTTCTGGAAGGAGACGGGCACCACTCCGTTTCCCGGCTACTATCGCCGGGTGATCTACACCGTGTGCTTCGCCATTGCGCCGCTGCTGCTGCTCTATACCCGCGCCATGGTGCAACCCGCTTTTCACCTGCGCAGCCGCGATTTGCTTCACTTTGTGCCGGTGGCCCTGGTGCTGGGTTTGAGCCTGTCTCTGCTGCGCGACCCGGAAGCGGGGATGGCCATTGCCACAGACGACAGCCCGTATCTGGTGTGGCTGACCAGCGTGCTGACGGTGCTCGGCAGTGTTTGGGGGCTGGGCTACGTAGTGGCAAGCCTGTGGGAGGTCAGGCGCTACCAGCGCGGTCTGCGCGATCGCTTTGCCAGTCTGGAAGCCGTCAGCCTGCGCTGGCTGCGCCGGATTCTGTATCTTTTCGGTGCCATGAATCTGGTGCTGGCGCCTGTGGCTCTGCTGCGGGTGGAGGTGGGTGGGCAGGTGCACCCCGTGCTCTACGTCATTCTGCCAACCAGTATTATCCTGCTGAATTACGTCGCCATTGCCGGTTTCCGGCGTGCGCAGTTGTTTTATGCGTTGCCGGAGCTGGCCTCCCTGCTCAACGAAAAGCTGGACACGCCCGAACCGTCGGTTGACGAGCCCGACGCGGGCAACCGCACCAAATACGCGCGCTCGGGTTTGGATGAATCCGCCTGCCGGCAATTGTGGGCTGAGGTCAGCCGCATTATGCGCGACGACAAGCCCTATCTCGACGACAGCCTGCAGCTGGCAAAGCTGGCCAAGGCGGTGGGGATCAGCACCCAGGAGCTGTCACAGGTGCTGAGCACCTGTGCCGGGCAGAATTTTTACGACTACGTGAACGGCTACCGGGTGCGCGAAGTGCAGGCGCTGATGACGGCCCCTGCGTATCGTGACGTTTCATTGCTGCATCTGGCAGAAGAGGCGGGTTTTCGCAGCAAATCCACCTTCAATAAATACTTCAAGGCCAGTGTCGGAATGACGCCCGGAGAATACCGTGCCAGCCTCGAAACCCCGAAAACGGCCTGAAACCGGTAGTTTTCAGGCCGACCCGGTCGGCGAGGTCGCTGCACGCACCAAGCCTGAGGCAGATTAGCGCTCAATCTGACACTGATGTGAGGAATACGCCGTGATTGAAACGATTCTGGCCTGGGGGGCTGATTTCATTATCGCCCTACAGCAATTCACCTTCTGGCCCTGGGATGGTCTGCTGCGCTTTTTCACCTGGCTTGGCGGCATGGGTTATCTGTTCACGATACCGCTGGTGCTGTGGTGCATCGACCGCACTCTGGGGCTCAAGCTGCTGTTGATGGTGGCGCTCACTCTGTACCTGAATACGGTGGTCAAGGAGTGGTTTGCCCTGCCGCGCCCCTTCGAGGTGGACGCGCGCATTGTGTCTGCCGGCGAGATGGGATTCAGTTTTCCCAGCGGGCATGCGCAACTGGTGGCCGTGTTCTGGGGGCTGCTGGCCATGCACGTGGGCAGACGCTGGTTTACCGGTGTCTGTCTGGCGGTGATTTTTCTGACCGGCCTGTCGCGCTCGTATCTGGGGGTTCACTACCCGACCGATGTGGCCGTCGGCTGGCTATTTGGCGGCTTGACCCTGTGGGCATGGCATCTTTGGGGTCCCGAGCTGATCAGCTGGTCGCGCCAGCGCAAGGCGATTGCCTTGCTGGTGGCGGTGTCGCTAATGACCGCCTTGGCGCTGCTGCTCGGCTCAACCGCAATGGTTTATGGCAGCCTTGGTTTGGGGCTGGTGGCGGGCTTCTGCGGGTTGACGGTTCAGGATAACCCGGCGGCGATGGGCCTGGTGAAACGCGGTCTGCGCTACGGCGTCGGCATTGCCGTGATGTTTGCCCTGCTGGCGATACTACCGAAAGTGGCGCAGTGGAGCCCGTTGCCGTCGGCGGTCGATGGCTTTGTGTTGATGGCCGTGTTCGGGGCGGTGATTACCGGTTTGTTGCCTTGGTTTTTTCAGCGGGCGCGTTTGTAAATCGTCTTGTCTAAAAAGGCAGCTCTTTCGAGCTGCCTTTTCCTTTTCAGGTTTCCCTGCTCAGTATTGATAGCCGAGGCTAATACCTACCGTGCGTGGCGAGTTGGGCCCGAGGCTGGTAATGACCCCGTCAACACCCAGGCCAAGCGGCACTGGCCGGAAAAACAGCTGGTCTTCATCTTCCAGGCTCTCTACAAATACATCCACCGTGAAGGCGCTGGCGGGGCTGATCCAGCTCAGGCGAATATCGGTGTTGGTGTAGCTGGCGAGTCGGTCCACATCGTCGCGGTTGTAGTGGCGCAGAAAGTACTCGTCGGTCCAGGTGGTTTTCAGCACCGCGCGCAGCGAACCCCAGTCGCCCAATGGGCGCTGGTAGTTCAACAGCAGCGAGGCCTTGTAGCGCGGGGTATCCTGCAGGTCGTTGCCGGACAGGTCTTGCTCGCCATCGGGACAGCTCGGGTCGGACAGGCTGGGAAAGGCCGGGTCTGAGGAGCAGAAATCGTCAAAGGTGCCTTTCAAATAGCCCAGTGAAATAACGCTTAAGAGGTTTTCGGTGGCGGCCACGGTCATGTCGAGTTCCAGCCCTGACAGACGAGCGCTGGCGGCATTTTCGGTGACGGTGGTGGTGTCACGCACCTGCTGTACCTGCAGGTTGCTGTAGTCGTAGGCAAAGGCGACGGCATTGAACTGCAAGCGGCCGTCAAAGAAGCGGTTTTTGCTGCCCACTTCAAAGGCGTTGAGCTGCTCCGCTTCCACTTCGTTCAGGCTGCCATCATCCATGACTTCGCCAAAGCCGTTTTTGTAGCCGCGGGCCACTTTGGCGTAAACCATATGCTCGTCGCTCAGGAACCACTTGGCGCCGAACTCGCCGGTGGGCTCCTCAAATTCCACTTCAAAGCCCGTGCGGCTGGAGGAGAGGCTGGCGGACTGTGTGCGGTTGGCGCGATTGGGCAGCACCAGCGCCGCTTCGTTGACTTCGAACAACGTCTGCCGATCGCGGTTGATACGCAAACCGCCGAAGATTTCGATATCCGGCAGGTCGCTTTGCCAATGTTTGAGTCGCAGGGTGCTGTTGACGTAGGCCGCCTCGCTGGTGACGGTTTCTTCACCGTGCGGGGTGGAAACGTCGAGATCAAAAATGCTGCCCCCGGTGGGCAGGGGTAGGCCGAGCACGCTATCGGCCAGATCGATTTTGGCTTTTACAAAGTTGAGAGCGGTCAGGCGGCTTTCCTGTTTGGCCCGGAACAGACCGAAGATCCAGTTGACGGCGGAATCATTCTGGGAGGTAAAGCGCATCTCCTGAATCAGGGCGTCGTCCCGCTCCCGGCGCAGCACGTCGACAATGGTGGCTTCCGTGCCGTCGACGTCGAGGGGGCGAAAGGCGTGATCTGCGCTTTTGCCTGCCAGCAGGGTTATGTCCACGTTGCCCAGCAGCGGCAAATCATCCAGCGCCCACACTACCTCGGCATCTAGGCGTTCCACATCAATCTGATAGTCGCGGTAATCGCGCTCGCCAAACAGCTGTTTGGCCTGTTCGCTGAAAATCATCCGGTGGGCGAGGGCTCTGACCAGGGTGCGATCCTGGGGCAGGGGCTCGGCCCCGAATTCCTCCAGTGACCCGTTGTTGCGGGTCAGGGTGGTGGCGCTGGAAATGCGGTACTGGTCGCGCTGAAAGTATTTGTAGCGCAGGTTGAGCTGCAACGTTTCGGTGGGCTGGGACTGCAGCCACAGTCGCGCCATCTGGTCGTCCTTGGTGTCGCCGTGAAAGCGGTCTTTATCTGCCAGCAGGTTCGTCACCAGACCGTCGCGGCGGTGATCGCTTATAACCAGGCGGGCATTGAGCCAGTTGTTCGGCAGCAGGGGGGTATTGAGGGCAGCGCGCAGCCGACGCTCACTGAGGCTGGCGGCACGGGTGTCGAGTTTGAATTCAACGGCGTCTACCGGCGGGTTCCAGCGCAGATTGAGGGCGCCGGCGGTGGCGTTGCGGCCGTAAACGGTGCCGGAGGGGCCGCGCAGCAGTTCAATGGCGGCCAGATCGTAGTAATTGCCGCCCACATTATTGTTGGGGATAAACAGACCGTTTTCGTGAAAGGCAACCGGCGGCACACCGATGAGGTCGACGCCGATGCCGCGTATGGTCATGTTCTCACGGCCGCGAGTGACCACGCCCGGCGTCATCTCGGCCAGGTTGAAGGGGTCTTCAATATTGGCCGCTTCAAGCATGTCGGCATCAAGTGCGGTGACCGAAGCGCCTACATCCTGCAGCGATTCCTCACGCTTGTTGACGGTGACCAGCACCTCTTCGATATACAGACCCGCTCGAGTGGTTTCGGCTAGCAGTGCAGGGCAGACGGTGCTCAGGCAGAGCGCCGCCAGAGTGATCCTTTTCCGCATGGATTTCTCCCGGTTTTTGTTATTTGGGAGCTTCACACTAAGGCCGGTGGCGGTGCGCGGCGACCTCGCCGACCGGGACGCACCGGAAAAGCGGTGAAGGCCGTCGTAAAAACCGTTAAGGTAGGCCCTTCTTTACAGCGAGACCGGAGCGACATGTTCACCCTGCTGGTTGCCTATTTTTGCCTGGCCATTGGTTTTTCTTTTTTATGTTCCCTCTGGGAGGCGGTATTGCTCAGCATTACCCCCGCCTACGCCCAGATCAAATTCCAGGAAGGGGCGGGCATCGGTCGCCAGCTCAAGAGCTTCAAGGACAATATCGACCGGCCCTTGGCGGCCATCCTGACCCTGAATACGGTGGCGCACACGGCCGGTGCGATCGGCGTGGGCCAGCAGGCGACCCTGCTGTGGGCCGAGACCAACCCGATGATTACCGGGGTGGTGATTCCGGTGGCACTGACGCTGGCGATTCTGATTCTCTCGGAAATCATTCCCAAAACCCTGGGCGCCAATTACTGGAAAGAGCTGGCACCGTTTACCGTCTACTCACTGAAGGTGGTGATCACGATTTTGCTGCCACTGGTCTGGCTCAGCCAGCAGCTCACCGGAATTCTGCGCAAGGACAAAAGTCGCAGTGTGTTTTCCCGGCGTGACTTTCTTATGCTGGCGGAGATCGGTGAAAAGGAAGGGGTGATCGAGAAGAACGAATCGGCCTTTATCGCCAACCTATTGCGCTTCAAGAATATCCGCGCCAAGGATGTGATGACCCCGCGGACTGTGGTTAAGGCGGCGCCTATGAGCCTGAGCCTGCAGGAATTTCACGAGCGCGAAGGCAATATCGTTTTCTCGCGAATTCCGATTCACGAAGAGGGCAGCAAGGACAAGGTCGTCGGCTATTTTCTGAAAGACGAGCTGCTGGTGGAACTGGTGGACAGCCACGGCGACAAGCTGCTAAAGGATCTCAAGCGGGAGATCATCACCATTCACGAATCCTGCCCGTTGCCGGATATATTCAGCCGCTTTCTGGAGCAGCAGGAGCATATCGCGCTGGTGGTGGATGAGTACGGCGGCACCGCCGGCATTGTCACCATGGAAGATGTGATTGAGACGCTGATCGGCATGGAAATTGTCGATGAAATGGACAGTGTCGACGATATGCAGAAACTGGCTAGAGAGCGCTGGATGCGCAGAGCCCGGCAGATGGGCCTGAACGTTGACCCCGAAACTGCGATTGAGACCCCTAGCCCAGCGCCGCCCGCGTCAACCCAACCAGACTGATCAGCAGCAGGGCGCTGCCGAGAACACGCATAAATACCGCCGCGTCGGTTTGCAGCATGTGGCGGTGGAAGCGCAGTCCGATCAGGTGACCGATGAACGCACAGGGTAGCAGCCACAGGTGGTGGACGAGCTGCAGGTCGACCTCAAAATAAATAAAGGCCGCCATCTTGATCGCCACCAGCACCAGCCAGAGTGCAAACAGGGTGTCCCGCAACTGTTCCCGCGCGACATGTTGAGCGGCCACCGCAATAATCAGGGGCGCGCCTATCAATGAGGTGCCACTGATATAGCCGCCGAGCAGCAGAAACACCGTGTCCACCACCTTGCTGTTGCTTTTGAAGGGGCGGTTAAAAATATAGGACAGGGAATACACGGCCACGATGGTGAAGATCACCCCGCTCATCACGCTGGATGGCAGCGTCACCAGGCCAAACACCCCGATCAGTTTCGGTATCAGCATGATCAGCAGCAGGTAGCGCAGATAGGGCCAGTTAACGGTGCCGGTGCCGCTGTCGGGTTTGCGGTTGTTCTGAATAATGGTGATGGAGGCAAACACCAGCAGGTGCACGGAGATCAGGGGCAGAAACACCAGCGCGTCGTTGTGTACCAGCAGGAGAAAGGGTAGCGACAGCACGGCGCCACCAAAGCCGAGGCCGGATCGGACAAAACCGCTCCAGATAAAGATCAGGCCGATCAGGAGGTATTGGTAGGGGAGAAGGTTTTCCATAAGGTCCTGCGGTTGGGCGCCCCCTTCTTGATGAAGCTGGCGCCCGATTCAGGCCGGGAGATCCTTCTCCCGGTTGTGAGGGAATTACGCCAGTAGCGGCGGCAATTCCTTCTGCAGGGCCATTTTCTGCTTGATGCCGTCACCGGTCAGGGCAAAGCCCTGCAGCTGACCGCTCTTGTCGCGGAAGGTGGCGACTACATTGTTGCCGTCTTCCTGGATATCCCAGTCGCCTTCCATATCGCGCGGCGGCGGATTTACCGTCACCGGACAGGCTGGCGTCTTGATGGTCACCGGCATGGCGGGGTAGCTGACTTCGGTCGCTTCACCGGCCAGGGTTTTACCCAGCGCACGGGCCTGGGCCATCAGCGGCGCTACGTAGACCAGCACGTGGCCGTCCACTTCCACGCAGTCGCCCATGGCGTAAACATTCTTGGCGCTGGTTTCCAGCAGGCGGTTGGTGGTGATACCGCGGTTGACCTGAATGCCGGCATCGGCGGCCAGCTGGGTGCGCGGGCGCACACCAACGGCAGAAACGACCAGATCGCAGTCAATGGTGTCGCCGGTGCTCAAGGTCACTTTCAAGCCGACATCGCCAGCCTTGTTCACTTCTGTGACCAGCGGGCCGAAGTGGAACTTGGCGCCTTTTTCTTCCAGTGCGCGCTGCACGGCGCGACCGGCGGGTTCCGGCAGCAGGGTGGGCAGACAGTAGGTCAGCGGGTCAACCGCTTCTACCGAAAAGCCGCCGTTGAGCAGGTCATTGGTAAATTCGCAGCCGATCAGGCCGGCGCCGATGATGCACACCTTCTTCACGTCATTTTTCTTGATGGCGGTGCGGTAGTCGTCGTAGTCCAGCAGGTCGTTGACCGAGTAAACGTACTCCAGCGCGTCGCCCTTGATCGGCGGGGTGATGGTGTCAGCGCCCAGGGCCAGCACCAGCTTGCCGTAGTGAATCTGGGTTTCGGCATCGCCCAGCTTGATGGTCTGATTTTCAGTGTCGATGCTGGTGACGTGGGTCATGGTCCAAACGCTGGCCTTGAGCTGTTTGCCCATGGTGCCGGCATCGGCCTGGGCCAGATCGTCCGCAGTGGTGTCTTTGGTGTAGCCGGTGGATAGCATGGGCTTGGAGTAGGAGCGGCCATCGTCGGCAGTGATCATGATCACGGGGGTGTCCTGATCATGCTTGCGGAATTCGCGTACCAGACCATAGCCTGCCAGACCCGTGCCGAGCACAACGATAGGGGCTTTGGATTCGTCTGTGGTTTCCTCTTCGTGGTGAGGTGCGGCCGCCGGCTCGCTGGTTTCGATCAGCTCGAAATCTTCCTTGCCGACACCGCAGTCGGGGCACAGCCAGTCGTCGGGGATATCTTCCCATTTGGTGCCCGGTGCAATACCGGAATCCGGATCACCGGTCTCTTCGTCGTAGACCCAGCCGCAGACAATACATTCCCACTTGCTCATTGCTTATCCTTCCTCGTCGTCAGTGTGTGGCCCTTGCAGTTTGTGAGGGAATCACGCATTCTGCCGCCACTTTTACAGGGCACTTCTTGTGCGTCCCGGCAACGCTGATCGCCGGTCATGAGTGCCTGATATCAGGGTTTTCAGTATTCAGGGAGCCGGTTATTGTACGCTGTTCGCCACTATCGATACCAGCCTGAAGAGCCTCAGTGGCGGGATCACCGGCGGCTGACCAGTGTGCAGCTGCCGCAGCAAATCCGCCCCTGGTTGCTGGACCGCGGGTCCCTGACCGCCCGGCTGGTAAGGGCTGGCGGCGGAGACTTCCGGGTGGAAGTGCTGGAACAGACCTGGCAGCGGCCGCGCCTGACCGAGCGGCGCCTACTCGAAATGGGTGACCGCGAACAGGGGATAATCCGCGAAGTTTTGCTGCTCTGCCGCGGCGAACCCTGGGTATATGCCCGCAGCGTGCTCCCCGCACAAAGCCTGGAAGGACGGCTTCGTCACCTGCGCAAACTGCGTGACTCGGCACTGGGGGCGCTGTTGTTCAGTGATCCCGGCATGCGCCGAGCGCCCTACGAGGTCGCCGCCATCGATGGCGCCTCCGAACTTATGCCTTCAGCCCAGCGAGTCGATGCCACCCTGTGGGGGCGCCGTTCCTGCTTTTACCTCAGCGGGTTGCCGATTATGGTCAGCGAAATCTTCCTGCCCGCATTCAGGCCCTAGTAGGCTCCTGACTGACGCAAGTGCGGCTAACCGTTGTTTTAATTGCGCTGCAAGGCGAGCGCAGGATGCTCTGGTTTTGAGGTAAAGAGCGATCGCGAATACGGCCAGAGCAAGAATCACCTGAATGCCCGTTGCAAACAGTTTTTGGCTGACGGTATTGTTGTTCATCTTCTCGTTGTTCTCTGCAGTCTTTCCACGTAAACGTTGTGAGAGTCATGCTCTTAAATGGGGATGCTTGTTATACTTTCAAGCCAATCTCCTGTACTTAGTCATTATGCCGTTTAAAGAACGTTTGCCTATCTACCTTCGCCTGATGCGCTTCGATCGCCCGATTGGCACCTATCTGGTGCTGTGGCCAACCTTATGGGCCCTGTGGCTGGCGGCCGAGGGTGTGCCGCCCCTGTCCACGCTCGCCATTTTCGTGGCGGGCGTCGTGCTGATGCGAGCGGCGGGCTGCGTGATCAACGACTTTGCCGACCGGAAGATTGACGGTCATGTGGAGCGCACCAAGGCCCGGCCGCTGGCAACCGGTGAGTTGCAATCCCGCGAGGCATTGCAGCTTTTTATCGGCTTGTGCGCGCTCTCTTTTGTGCTGGTGCTGTTTACCAACCGGCTGACCGTCTATCTGTCGTTTGGCGCGGT
>JBFHCW010000016.1:0-21642 GCA_041585035.1 Litorivivens sp. | reverse complement strand
GCAGGATGCCTACTACAAACTGAATCTGCGGGCGGCCCTTGCCGACGAAGCAGCAGGCTGGGAGTTTGCGCTGATTGGCAAGAACCTGACCGACGAGGTGATCATCACCTACGCCAACAGCATGTCACTGGCCAACAGTGTCTTTGGCGCCATCGGTCACTACGCCTTTATCGAACGACCGCGCAATGTAGCAGCGCAGTTTACCTACCGCTGGTAGCCATTGCTTGGGAAAGAGGGAGAACCGCATGAGCAAGGACGTATTTATTCTGGGCTGGTCACAAACGGACTTTGCCCGGCACTGGGGCCGCGAAGACAAAGGCCTCTCTGCAATCATGGCCGCGGCACTGGAAGACGTCCTTGAACACGCGCGCATTCCGGCCTCAGCAATTCAATCCGCCCATGTTGGCAATTTCATTGGCGAACTGACCAATGGCCAGGGACAACTAGGCGGCGTGCTGGCGTCCGTTGACCCCGCCCTGCACGGGCTGCCCATTTCCCGTCATGAGGCGGCCTGTGCCTCAGGCAGCATGGCGGTGCTGGCAGCGATGGCTGAAATAGAAGCCGGCCGTTACGACTGCGTGCTGGCACTGGGCGTGGAACAGGAGCGCCACTTGAGCGGCGAACAGGCCGCCAAACATATGGCAGTCGCCGCGCTGGCCGGCGAAGAATCAGAAGCCGCCACCTTCTGCTGGCCCTGGATGTTCGAGGGGCTCGCTAGCGAATACGAGCGGCGCTATGGCTTGAACGAAGCCGCCATGCGCGAGATCGGCAAAATCAATTTCGGTAACGCCAAAGACAATCCCCGCGCTCAGACTCGCGACTGGCAATTTGCCGAAGGCAGCTTCGACGCCGACGACGCGCGCAACCCCTTAGTAGAGGGACGACTGCGGCGCAACGACTGCGCCGGCTTTACCGACGGCGCTGCCGCAGTAATCCTGGTCAGCGCCGACAAGGCCAGAGAGCTCGGTGCCGACCCGGAAACATTGCCGCGCATTCTTGGCTGGGGCCACACTACCGCCACCATTCGCCAGCGCGACAAGCTTACCTTGAGCAGCGCCGAGCCACTGATTTTCCCTCACGTCGCCAAAGCCATTTACGATGCCCAGCATCGCGCAGGCCTTCCCAATACCGGGCTGATAGACGTCATCGAAACCCACGACTGCTTCACGATTACCGAATACATGGCCATCGATCACTTTGGTATTACCGCCCCCGGCGACAGCTGGCAGGCGATTGAAGACGGCCGCATTACCCGCAGCGGCAGTATTCCGATCAATCCCGGCGGCGGCCTGATGGGACAGGGGCACCCGGTAGGCGCAACCGGTATTCGCATGCTGGCCGATGCCGCGCGGCAAGTGACCGGCACCGCCGGCGCCGCACAAATTGACGGGGTTAAGCGAGCACAGACCTTGAACCTCGGCGGCAGCGCTACAACCATTGCGAGCTTTGTGGTCGGCCGCTAACCCTGGCGCCTCTTCAAACCCGCCCCTGCCTTGAAAGAATCGGTGTCGGGCGGGAATTCTTTTCGCTAAAGAAATCGCATTTTCACAACGGCGCAGACCCACTGCTCTAAGCTGCGACAGTCTTCTGCTGCACCCACTGCGCACTGCGTACGCACAAATACAAAGCGAGCTCGATCTGCTACTCTGATTTTGCGCACCGCCGCCCGGCGGGCCCGCTTTTGGATTTGTTTCAGCATGACACTTGAGTTTTCCAGCCAGATTATTTTTGTTGGTGCCTTGCTGGCCCTGCTGAGCATTTTTGCCAGCGTGGTATCCCGCAAACTGGGCGCACCGATTCTTCTGGTCTTTCTGGTGTTGGGCATGCTCGCCGGTGAAGACGGCCCCGGCGGCATTCACTTTAATGACGTTGGTCTGGCCTTTGTGCTGGGCAACCTGGCGCTGGCTATTATTCTCCTGGACGGCGGCCTCGGCACACGCCGTGAAGCCTTTCGAGTCAGCCTGAACCCCGCCCTTTCGCTGGCCACCGTGGGTGTAATCGGTACGGCTGCAATCACTGGCGTCGCCGTGCACTGGATACTCGGTCTACCCTGGCCCGAGTCCTTTCTGGTGGGGGCCATTGTCGGTTCCACCGATGCTGCAGCGGTGTTTGGCTTGCTCGGTTCTGCAGGTATTCACCTGAAAGAGCGCACCAGTGCCACACTGGAAGTTGAATCGGGCACCAATGACCCGATGGCCATTTTCCTTACCGTCATTTTGGTACAACTGCTATCGCTCGGCGGCACGCTGGATTTTGGCGCCCTCATTATCTTTTTTGTTCAGCAAATGGGCCTTGGCATGGTACTGGGTCTCGCCGGTGGCTTTGGCTTTCGCTGGTTGCTGTTGCGATTGGAACTGCCCAACTCACTCTACCCCCTTGCCGTGCTGGCAGCCGGCTTGAGCGTATTCGGCTTGACCAGCCTGATCAACGGCAGCGGTTTCCTCGCGGTTTATGTATTTGGCGTGATCATCGGCAACAGTTCGCTGCCCTTCAGCAAGGACATTCACCGTTTTCACGACGGCATCGCCTGGCTCAGTCAAATCGGTATGTTCCTGATGCTGGGCCTGCTGATTACACCCAGCCAAATGACACCGGTTATAGCGCCGGCGATTGCCATTGCCCTGGTACTGATTTTTATCGCCCGCCCCCTCAGCGTGGCGTTGTCACTGCTGCCATTTCACTTTCCAGCCCGCGAGCAGCTGTTTATCAGCTGGTGTGGTTTACGTGGTGCAGTGCCAATCATCCTCGCCCTCTACCCTTCATTGGCCGGGCTGGAAAGCACCGATCTCGTGTTCGAGCTGGTATTTGTGGTGGTACTGGTGTCGTTGATTCTGCAGGGCTGGTCTATCGCTTCCGTTGCCCGTTCCCTGCGTATTCTGGTGCCGGAGCAGAACAATGATCCGACCCATTTTCAGGTGGTGCTGCCCGGTGAACAGGGTAAAACCCTGCATCTCTACCAAGTCATATCCGGCTGCAAGGCCAATGGCATGGCGATCAACCGATTGCCCGCCGGCGAAGGCACCGAGACGATCGGCATCGTCCGCGACGGGGTTTTTCAAAGCGCAGCGCAGAGGACCGTACTGCAGCCCGAGGACCATGTCATGATTCTCGCCAGTGAACCGATCAGCGCCATCGGCGCCCTGTTTGCGCCGATCGAAACACTGGAAAGCCAACAGCAAGCGCAAACCTCTTTCTTTGGGGAATTTGTCATCTCGCCACAGGCAACACTGGGAGATCTGGCCGAAATATACGGCGTAAGTGTGACGGAACACGATCTGCAGGAAAGTATAGGGGACCACCTCAGTCGCCATTTCCACAACCGCCCGGTGGTAGGAGACAGGCTATCGATGGGGCATCTGCACTTTGTGGTCAGAAAACTGGACGAAAACGGTATCAGTTCGGTGGGCCTGAAACTGCGGCCTGCTCAGGACAAGGAATAGAGTGCAACCCGGTGCCAAACACCACCTGCAGAGCTCACCACATCAGATCGTCGGGAATCTGGTAATCCGCATAGGGATCGTCTTCGTCCACCGTCTGACTGGCAGACTTGTCATGCAACACCAGCACCCGGCTTTCATCGCGCTGCTTGACCTTTTCCGCAACGGTCGCCGGCACCAGCTCATAAGTCTCTCCCTGTTTGACGATGGCGATCTGGCCACGCGTCAGCTGGGTCTGCAAGTCGTTGGTGACGTAGAGTTTCTTGATCTTTTTACCGTCGACAAACTGGTAGGACAGGTCGCCTCTTCTGCGATCAAGTTTGTGGGTGCTGATCAACTGGGTGATCTGCGCCTGAATCGCTTTTTTCTCTGCCTGGGCCTGACGCTGGCGGTTCAGCTCGCGGTCACGCTCGGCTTTTTCTGCCAGCGCGCGGGCAGCGGCGGCTTTACTTTCATCTATCTGAGCCTGCCCCTTGGGCTGTTTGGCGGCCTTGCGTTTTTCCTTTTTGAGCTGCTTGGCTTTTTTCTCGTCGACCATACCGGCCTTGAGTAACTGTTCCTGTAAGGAACTCATCTTCGAATACCCTGAACTGAACTATCGTGGTGCCAAGTGTAACGCATTCGAAGACTAAGGCACCTCTGATTAATTCGGCAATAGCACAGCGGAGCCTCAGCTTTCGTGCTGAAGCAGGCGCGCATAGAGTGCATCAAAGCGGACGTCGGAATGCAGCCGCATGGCGCGACGGATATGCCGGCGGGCCTCGTCAAAGTGCTCTGCCTCTTCCGCCTGTTGGGCTAACAGGTAGTGATAGAAGGGGTTTTGCCGTCGATAGTAGAGCATCATATTTTCCAGATCGTCAGCCAGCTCACTCTGCCCTTGACTGCGATACAGCATCTGCAGGTTGCTCATGGCCTGCAGCTGGCGTGTATTGCGCTGCAAGGCCAGCAGCCAGGCCGACTCCGCATGTTCGAGCAGGCCGACACGGCGATAAACAACCCCAAGATTCACCCAGATATGCGCCGCCTCGGGATACAGGCGCAAAGCCCGACTGAGCTCGGCAAAGGCCAGCGGCAGGTCGTCTTTAAGCAACGCTTCCGCACCCAAATTATTGTGCCATTCCGCGAGCGCCTGATCGTCGCTGAGCACAATTCGGCGCTCATAGTCTGTGGGATTTCGCTGCGGCAGCCAATCCACCTCGAGCTGTTTGCCTTGCTGAAAAATCACCGCATTGATATGCAGAGCCGCCACTGCAGATTGCCCCTCCACATCCCATTCGGGCGCCGCCTCAACCCTCTGGAAACTGGCGCGAACGCCAGCGTGACGCATCAGGCTGACCACCATGGCACTGTAGCTGAGGCAGTTTGCCTGATCCTGGTGAAAGGCAGCGGCCGCAGAATAGTTCGCGTCACGCCGGTATTTGAGCAACGGCCATTCTTCTCGCAGGGATTTCATCAGCGCCAGCGCGGTATCTTCGCTGTCGGCATCGCGTGTGCTGAAGTCGACAAAATGACGCATCACCATATCAGGGTTCAACCAGAACTCTTCGTCGCGGTAGGGGCGCGGGTCCAGGCCAATGGTTCGGCGGGCCAGCAATTGGTCGGGGTCGACACTGGGAGCGGGCAACGAAGCAGGCCCTGTGGCGCAGGCCACACAGAACAATAAGGGCAGCAGTACCAATAGTGGGCGCATCAGCCGATCCGGGAAAACGGGGTAAGACTGAGTATACTACCAGCCCCATCCACTCGCGACCTGAACACAAGGACCGCCTGGCTACTCCGTTTGGGTGTAGTCTTTAGCACTTGTGGCTGCGATGCTAAACATGCTTTTGACGCCTGCTGACGCAGCGGGTACTCTACATTCCACTTCAACTGAAATGTTTTAACAATAACAGGACACGCCCATGCATCTCGGTTTCAGTTCCATGAACACGGCTCACGACCCGGATCCCATTACCTTGGCAAAGCGCCTTGAGGAACTCGGGTACGACTCGCTCTGGTACGGCGAACACAGCCATATTCCCTGCTCCCGGAAAACGCCCTACCCGGCGGGTGGTGACATGCCGGCTCCGTATCGCCAGATGATGGACCCTTATGTATCCCTGATGGCAGCCGCCGCAGTGACCAGCAAACTGAAGATCGGTACGGGTATTGCCCTGCTCATGGAACGCGACGTGTTCTCTCAGGCCAAGACCATCGCCACGCTCGATCACCTTTCCAAGGGTCGGGTCATCATCGGCACCGGGGTGGGTTGGAATGAGGAGGAATTCGTCAACGTGAATCCCCATCCCTGGAACAAACGCTACACCGTGATGCGCGAAACGGTCGAAGCCATGCGTGAACTGTGGAATGCAGAGGAAGCCAGCTATCAGGGCGAGTACGTGAAGTTCGATCCTGTATGGAGCGCCCCGAAACCGATTCAAGCCGGCGGCCCGAAAATCATCTTCGGCGCGATGGGGCCGCTCGGTGTCAAACACGCTGCCAAGTGGGCTGACGGCTGGTTCCCGGTGGATGTCGCCCTGCCCAATATCGAAACCGCCGTCAGCGAGTTCAAGCAGATGGTGGAAGACAACGGGCGCGATCCAAACAGCGTGGAAATTACTCTGCAGGTGATGGACTCTCCCACCCCCGACAAGCTCAAGCGCTACCGCGACCTGGGCTTTGACCGCTGCAATATCGGGGTGTCGATGGACATGTGGGACAAGCCGGACCAGTTCATCCCCATGATTGAGCGCGTCGCCGATGTGATCCCGGAATTGGGAAGCTAGCCCCCTACAGCTCGCGGCCGCTCTTTTGAAGTGCGGCTCGCAGCCCGGCTCCCGCCATCCGTGCCGCGGTTTGTCGCGGCAGCCATTTCAACATCCGAATCATCAAGCGGTTTTGCCAACCGGGCATCCAATAGGTGCGCCGGCCAAGCTGTGCCAATACACCTGCCACCACGGTTTCTGGCGCCATCAGTCCCGACAGCTGTTCATTCTTGAAACCCTGCTTCCGCGGTGCTTCGGTATCTGTGGGCCCCGGCGCCAACAGCAGAATATCGACGCCACTGCCTTCACACTCCGTTGCCAATGCTGTTCCCAGCGAATGCAGAAAGGCTTTGCTTGCCGCGTAGGTTGCCGAAAACGGGAAAGCGACCTCGCCTTCCATTGAGCCGGTGATGATCACCCCGCCCCGCTGTCGTGCTTTCATTCCCGGCAACACGTGATGACACAGAGCCAGAGAGGCGACGCAGTTGGTGTTGACCATGGCGATGCAGGTCTCGAGGCTGTCTGCTTCAAAGCGGCCTTTGGAGCCGAAGCCCGCATTACTGACGAGCAAATCGATTTCTTCTTCACCCAGTGAATCCAGCAGCGTATCAACTGCCTTGGGCTCTGCTAAATCCAGCGCTCTGACCAGGCAGCGAATATTGTATTGGGCGCGAAGCTCCTCAGCCAAAGCCGCTAGTTCAGGCTCTCGCCGGGCGGTTACTATCAGATCGAAGCCCTCTCGCGCCAGATGACGGGCGAAGGCTTTACCCAAGCCCGAGGAGGCTCCGGTTACCAGCGCCACGGGGCCAAAGCGATCACGCAGTGATTCCGCCACAGCAACTCTCCTTATTTTAATGTTGTCTGGCGATGCGTTCAGGCCTCTGTTCCAGCGCCCGGATAGCACACACCGGTTCCGCCAAGCCCGCAATAGCCCCCCGGATTCTTGGCCAGATACTGCTGGTGATAGTCCTCGGCAAAATAGAACTCGGGCGCCGCGATCACTTCGGTGGTTATAGCGGGCAAGGCCTTCGCCCGCAAAGCACCCTCGTAGGCCGCTTTGGAGTTTTCCGCCTGCGTCTGCTGGGCATCGGAGTAGGTATAGATGCCCGACCGGTACTGCGTACCAACGTCGTTGCCCTGGCGCATCCCCTGGGTTGGGTTATGACTTTCCCAGAACGTTTGCAGCAGGGTTTCATAGCTGAGGATCGACGGATCAAACACCACAAACACCACCTCATTGTGGCCGGTCATGCCGGTGCAGACCTCCTGATAGGTGGGGTTTGGGGTAAGGCCAGCCGCATAGCCCACCGCCGTTGTGTACACCCCCTCCAGTTGCCAGAACTTGCGCTCGGCACCCCAGAAGCAGCCCAAGCCAAACATGGCCGTTTCCAGATGCTCCGGATAGGGCCCCTTCAGTGGAGCATCCAGTACATAGTGCCGCGCTGGAACGGGCATTGCCTCGCTGCGTCCGGGCAGGGCCCTTTCCGGCGAGGGTAATTCAGTCGACTTGCCAAACAATCCCATCCTGCACTCCTTCTGTCGTGCTTCTTATATATAGCTACAATTTTCTTGCCAGAAGCAGCCCGTCACCAATCGGCACCAAACTGCACTCTACCCGGTCGTCCGCCCCCACCAGCGCGTTCACTTTCTGGATAGCCTGGGTTTCTTCATCGTCAGCGGGCTCGGCAACGCGACCGTCCCAGAGCGCATTGTCGATGGCGATCAGGCCACCGGGGCGGAGCAGGGTCAGGCACTGTTCGTAGTACAGGGCGTAGTTTTCCTTGTCCGCATCGATAAAGGCAAAGTCGTAGTACTCGCGCTCACCCGAGGCGATCATGGCCGCCAGCGTCTCGGCCGCAGGCCCCAGTCGCAGATCTACCTTGTAGTCCACACCCGCCCGCTCCCAATAGCGCCGGGCAATGTCCGTGTATTCCTTGCTGGTATCACAGGCGATGATTCGCCCCTCCGGCGGCAGCGCCAGCGCGGTGGCCAGAGTGCTGTACCCGGTAAAGACGCCAATTTCGATGGCATGGCTGGCGCCCAGCATATTGATCAACAGCTGCATCAACTGGGCCTGCTCCGGGGCAATCTGCATCCGCGCCATGGGCATCGCCATGGTTTCCTGCCGCAGCTCTCCGAGCAGCGGGTGTTCCCTTACGGTGGTTTCCAGCAGATAACGGTGCTCAACGTCCGTCAGACCATAGCTTTTGTTCGACATTGCCCTCGACTCCCAATCCACAACCAAAAGTCTTGTAAAACAATCAAAAATCATGCCGAAAGGCCGGCCCGAAGACCGAGATCCCACACTACCAAAAAACTTTCTAATGTTGTTGCTATTTCTGACAAAACCGGTATAAATGGCGCCCTCTTTCCACCTCACTGGGGGACTTATGCTAAATGAAAAACTTGGACCTTATGCCGACACTGGAAGCCGGCTCATCTGCCGTTGACGTATACACCTCCTCCGATGAAAACCAAGATCATTTCATCGTCCGTAACGGCGTAGCATACGCCGGTACACATCTGATCATCGACCTGTGGGGAGCCTCCCATCTCGATGACATCCCCAGAATGGAAAAAGCCTTTTTAGAAGCCGTAAAAGTGTGTGGCGCGACACTGCTGCATATCCATATGCACCACTTTACGCCCAATGGCGGCGTCTCCGGTGTAGCCGTGCTGGCAGAGTCACACATCAGTGTGCACACCTGGCCCGAGCGCGATTACGCTGCCTTTGACGTATTCATGTGTGGTGATGCCCGTCCCGAACTGGCGATCCCTGTACTGCAACGCGCCTTCCGCCCGAAGCGCATTGAAGTCAGTGAAAACCTGCGCGGGAGGATGGAGGATGTCTGAACAGCACCTGCAGTTTCAGGAGAAACTGCACGATGGCTGGGCCCAGACCTTTGGCATCAAAAACGTTCTCTTCGAGAATAAAACAGACCACCAGCATCTCATTATTTTTGAGTCGGTAAGCTTTGGCCGCGTGATGGCTCTGGATGGCATCATCCAGACCACTGAGCGTGACGAGTTTATCTACCACGAGATGCTGGCACACGTCCCCCTGTTTGCACACGGTGCTGCCAAGGACGTACTGATCATTGGCGGCGGTGACGGCGGCCTCTTGCGTGAAGTGCTCAAGCACGAGGGCGTAGCCCACGTTACCCAGGTCGAAATTGATCAGGCGGTTATCGACATGTGCGTAGAGTACCTGCCGAACCACTCAGCCGGTGCCTACGACAATCCGCGCGCCAATATCGTGATCGACGACGGGATCAACTACGTGAAGCACTGCGACCGGCAGTTCGACGTGATTCTGTCAGACAGTACTGATCCGATCGGTCCGGGCGAAGTTCTGTTTACCAGCCCCTTTTACGAAGGCATAAAACGCTGCCTAAAACCCGACGGCATTTTTGCAGCCCAGAATGGGGTGTGCTTTATGCAACAGGATGAAGTAAGCACCACGAAAAAGCGGCTGTCGCCTTATCTTGCAGACACCCACTTCTTTACCGCAGCGGTACCGACCTATGTGGGTGGCATTATGACCTTTGCCTGGGGCAGTGATAATCCGGCAGCTCGCAACGTGCCGCTGGAAACGCTGGCAGCCCGGTATGCAGAGAGCGGGATCAAAACGCGGTTTTACAACCCGGTGATTCATGCCGGCAGTTTTGCGCTGCCGCAGTATGTCATTGAGGCTTTAGGCTAAAAACCTGCCCTCTCCCCAAAGGAGAGGGCCATTCAAACCGGCGCCCAACACTCTCCTTTGCGCATCGCCCGCCCCTCTTTCTCAAGTTTCAGCAAATGCGCCAGCAGCGACAACTGCGCCACCGGATGCAGTGACGGGTCGACGTCGTCGTATACCGGCACCACCAGCTCTTCCAGCGAGACCTGTTCAAATGCCGCCAGTTTGTCAGCTACTTTAGCTTCGCGCTTCAGGCGATGCTTGATCAGATAATCCAATTCTTTGGCCGGTTCACCAATCAACCCCCCATGGCCCGGCGCAATAAATTTCAATGGGTAGTTCAGCATGCGTCCCAGCGAATCGATGTAATCTTTCATATCGCCGGCCGGCGGTATGATCACCACCGTAGAGCCCTGCATGACATGATCGCCAGTAAACAGCAGTCCGCTCTGTTCGTGCAGGTAGCAGAAGTGATTGCCGACATGACCGGGCGAATAGATAGCCCGCAACGCGGCGCCATCCACATCGATAATCTCATCATGAGCCGGCTCGCGATCAGGGGAAAAGCTCTCATCCTGAAAACCGTCCTGGGCGATCACCGCGCCAATCACGGCCGCGCCGGTTTTCTCCTGCAACAGGGCAGCGCAGGGCGAATGATCCGGGTGGGTGTGGGTGGTGACAATCTGCACCAGCTTGCCGCCGCCGGCCTCGACCGCGCGCAGAATCGCAGCGGCGTGCTCCGCGTCGGCGGGGCCCGGGTCGAGTACGGTGACGTTTTGGGTGCCCAACAGATAACTGTTGGTTCCCGGCCCGGTCATCACACCGGGATTGGGCGCGACCACCCGGCGCACGCCGGGTGCCAGCTCAACGGCCTTGCCGTGGGTAAAGTCGTCCATCAAACGAGGTTTGCAATGGGCACGTTAGGGTCGACGTCGGCCTCATAGTCCACCCCGTCCACCTCAAAACCGAACAGACGCATGAACTCGTGCTTATAGCCTGCAAAGTCAGTCACCTCACGCAGGTTTTCACTGGTGACTTTAGCCCATTCGGCGGCCACGGCGTCCTGAATTTCCGGTCGCAGCTCCAGGTGATCCTGACGCAGACGACCCTCTTTATCCAGCCGCGGGGAATCGTTGTACAGGTTGTCGCGGAACAGCCCGTCAATCTGCTCAATACAGCCTTCGTGGCTGCCGTCGGCCTTCATCTGCTTGAACAGCAGGGCCAGATAGAGGGGCATTATCGGAATCGCTGAACTGGCCTGGGTGACCACGGCTTTCAATACCGACACCCGCGCATCGCCACCTTTGGCCGCCAGCTTGTTGCGAATATCCAGCACCCGCTTGTCGAGATCCTGCTTGGCCTGCCCAATGGTGCCGTGCCAGTAAATATCCCAGGTGATCTTCTCCCCCAGATAGGTGTACGCGGTGGTTTTGGCGCCCTCGGCCAGCACACCCGCCTCATCCAGCGCGTCGATCCACATTTGCCAGTCTTCACCACCCATCACCGCCACGGTGTTGTCGATCTCTTCCTGATTGGCGGCTTCCAGCGTAACGTCTTCAACCAGTTCCTTGTCGGTATTCACGCCGCGCTGGGTAACGGCCTTGCCAATAGGCTTGAGGGTAGACCAGTGCACTTCGCCGGTCTTGGGGTGCTCTCGGCGCGGCGCGGCCAGGCTGTAAACCACCAGATCCACCTGTCCCAGATCTTCTTTGATCTGGGCGATGGTTTTTTCTTTCAGGGCATCGGAAAAGGCATCGCCGTTAATGCTCTTGGCATACAGACCTTCAGCCTCGGCAAACTTGTGAAAGGCAGCCGAGTTGTACCAGCCCGCTGTACCCGGCTTGCGGTCACTCCCCTCTTTCTCAAAGAAAATACCTAGAGTCGAGGCGCCGCAGCCAAAGGCGGCCGTAATACGCGAGGCCAGCCCATAGCCGGTAGAGGCGCCAATAACCAACACTCTTTTCGGACCATTCTCGATAGGGCCCTGGGCTTTGACGTAGTCGATCTGCTCTTTAACGTTCGCCTCGCAGCCAAGCGGGTGGCTGGTGACACACATAAAACCGCGGACGCGGGGTTTGATGACCATGCAGCTTATTCCTTTTACAATAGGCCTTTTGACAGGCCCGCATTCTAGCAGCCTGAACTCGCCCGGACTAATGTTCGACGTCAACATTCAACGCGGCAGAATGTCCGGGCTCCCCCTTAATTTATCGGTCGAGAATGACACTTTCCCTGTGATTATCCTGCGCTACACCACCCCCGCCGACTGGACAGAAACCGTACTGGCCGATTTTGATCATTTTCTGCTGGATCACGCTGCTGCCGAAAAAAAAGCCGCCGGCATGGCCATTTCGATGGCCTCCCACTACCCCGACAAACCGGAGCTGGTCGAGGCCATGGCCGATCTGGCGGTGGAGGAAATGAGTCACTACCGGGAAGTGGTCAAACTGATTCATGCGCGGGGTGGGCTCACTGCCGCTGACGAACGCGATCCCTATGTCAATCAGCTGCGCAAGCATCTGCGCAAGGGCAGCGAAGCCTATTTCCTCGACCGGCTGCTGCTCGGCGGCGTCATTGAAGCGCGCGGCGCGGAACGCTTCGGACTGATTGCCGATGCCGCCAGCGACGACGCCATCAAGCGGTTTTACACCTCCATCAGCCGCTCCGAGGAGCGCCATCGCACCCTGTTTACCGATCTGGCCTGCCGCTATTTTGCTGTGGGCGAGGTCGACGCACGCCTTGGGGAATGGCTGGATATTGAAGCGGAAATAGCCGCCAGCCAGCCGCTGCGTGCGGCACTGCATTGATGCCACTGAACAGGTACCTCAGCCGCCACGCCGAAGTCGAAGCTGACCTGACACAGTCTCTGGAAGGGTGCTGGCATTACGCGGTCGTGATTCCCGCCTACGATGAAGCACCCGATTTTCTGCAAGCCCTGCCCGCAAGCGACGGCCTGTATATTGTTGTTGCCAACCGCCCGGACACCGACCCGGACACCGGCTGGTTAAACACAATCCTTGAGCAGCTAGAACCTGCGCGCTGGCGGAACAAGCACCTTTCTCTCCACACATCGCCCAAAAACGGTGCACGCCGGGACATCCTGCTCGTCGATCGCTGCGCAGCGGGCGCCCCTCTGCCATCCAAACAGGGCGTCGGGCTGGCCCGGAAAATCGGTTGCGATATCGCCTGCCAGTTGATTGCTTCAAGGCAGGTGGCCTGCACCTGGCTCGGCACGACCGATGCCGACACCCGCTTGCCGGATAACTACGGGCAAGCGCTGCAGAACTTGCCAGAACAGGCCGGCGCCTGTGTTTTCCCCTTCAGCCATACAACGGACGGCGCACCCGAGTGGGCGCTTCGCTCCTATGAACTGCACATGCTGCACTACGTGGCCGGGCTTCGTTACGCACAATCGCCCTACGCCTGGCCAACCATTGGCAGCTGCATTGCTCTCAATACTCGCGCCTATGCGCAGGCGCACGGCTTTCCGAAACGCGCCGGCGGGGAAGACTTTTACCTGCTGAACAAACTGGCCAAGCTCGGCGGCATCATTCACGCCTCAGCGCCACAGATTAGGCCCAGCGGCCGGTTGTCGCAGCGCGTCCCTTTTGGCACAGGCCCCGCATTACTGCGCTACGCCAACCTGAGTTCCGCCAAGCAAGTACTCAGCTACCACCCCAATAGTTTTCGGCTGTTGCGCGCGGCACTCACCGCCCTGCGACTGAGCGCTCAACATGCACCCGTTGTGCTTGCCGACGTGGCGCAACGCAGCGGTGCAGCCCCCGAGCAACTGCAAAGCCTCTGGCAGCAGTTCCACTGCGATCAGGCCATAAACAAGGCGCGTGCCAATAGCCGCAGTATCGAACAATGCGAACGGCACCTGATGACCTGGTTTGACGCCTTCAAGACCTTGAAGTGGGTACACGCCTGCCGCGAGTATCAGCCGGACATTCCGCTCTGCGAAGCCATTGAAAGTGCAGACTGGATCACAGATTCTGACATCGACCTCCGCCACCCCGGTCATGCCGCTAGCGCCCTTCAACAACAGCTCGCCAACAATCAACTGCACGGTCCTTAAAAAACGCGAAACATTGACAAATTCGATTGACAATAGAGGCCAAATCCACGGCTCAATCTGTCCTATGTTTTTACAGAGCCTGTGGTAGTATTCGCGACTGGTAATTCGACCAATATCAATGCCAACGGCGCCTTAAGATTGCCGAGTTCCGCAACCAAAACAAGGCAACGCAGCGCCAACAATAGTAATAAGTTTTGTTTCGGTAATACCGACCAGCTGGAAGGGATCAACTATGAAAAGATACGCACTGGGTGTCGCGTTTCTTGGCAGCGCTTTAGCTTCGTCTATTGCAGCCGCTCAAGGAAACGCGCAAGCCGCACCTATCGCCTTGGAAGAGGTTATTGTAACCGCGCAGAAAAAAGCCGAGTCACTGCAGGATACTCCCATTTCCTTGACCGCCTTTGGCTCTGAACGACTCGAAACCGATGGCATCAACAGCCTCGCCGATATCGGCTCCAAGGTTCCCAGCCTGACCATCGAGCCTTTCCCGATCAACAACACCACACTGCGTATCTTTATTCGCGGTATCGGTATTTCCGATTCTCAGGTTACTCAGGATCCCCCCGTCGGTATTTACGTTGACGGCGTCTACGTTGCTCGCGCAACCGGTACTGCCCTCGACGTTGCCGAACTGGAGCGTATGGAAATTCTGCGCGGCCCGCAGGGTACACTGTATGGCCGAAACACCACCGGTGGTGCCGTTAACCTGATCACCAAGCGCCCTTCTGTTGACGCCTTCGAGTTCAAGCAGAAGTTTGTTGTAGGCAACCGCGATCTGTTCACCTCAAAAACATCGGCCAACCTGCCGCTGACCGACACATTGGCAGCCAAGGTCGCCTTTCTGACCACCAGCCAGCAAGGCTGGCTGGAAAATACCGGTCCGATTCACGATCCCAGCAGCCCCGGCTTTGTCGCCGGCGATAGCGAAGATTATTTCGGCAGCCGTGACGTGCAGGGTTATCGTCTTGACCTGCGCTGGGACGCCACCGATTGGATGACCATTGACTACGCCTACGACTTCTCGGATATGACCACGGTAAACACCATTTACCAACCGGTCACCCCTCCCTGTGGCGGCGACCTGAGCTCCTGTGACAAGGGTCAGACCGAACAGATCAAGCAGTCGACTTCTTCTCGCACCAGCTACAGCGACAAGCGCGAAGACGAGCTGGCCAGCAGCTCGCCGATGCAGGATTCAACAACAGAAGTTGAAGGCCACTCTCTGACCTTCTCCATGGACTTCGACACCTGGCAGATGAAGTACATCGCAGCCTATCGCACACTGGACGACGAAGCCTACGCCGACCTGACCGGCGACGGCGACCCGGACTTCCGTCTGGACTCCAACGTCTATTGTGGACCGGCGGCCCAGGTTGCGGTTGGCGGCTGTACGCCGCTGGTTGTGCCTAAAATCAGCCAGGATCAAACTTCTCACGAGCTGCAGTTCACTGGCGACTTTGCCGATGGCCGCGTTGAATACATCGTCGGTGCCTACTACTTCGAAGAAAACGCGCAGGAAGATAACTCGCCCCTGCACCATCAGCTAAGCGCCCCGGTAGACAATGCTAGCTTTCCACTACTCGGCGACGCGCGTATTGTTAACCTGCTCAGCCAGAAGTACGATATCGAGAACGAGTCCAGCGCCCTGTTCGGTCAGTTCACCTGGACACCGGCCATTCTCGAAGATCGCCTCCATCTGACCTTCGGCTACCGCCACTCGGAAGACAGCCGCTACGCCCTGAAAAATCAGCAGGATTTTGTCTATATCGAAAGTTCTCTGATCCTCGCCGGCGGCGCAGCTGAAGCCAGCAACCCGATCCTGGCCACCCTGTTCGGCCCCAGCCTTGGGCTTCCAAGCTCCGCTGACCGTGAGTTTGTAAACGTCGAGGGCGACAAGGACTTTTCCGACGACTCGTTCACCCTGACCGCCGAGTTTGACGTAACCGACGATATCAATGTCTACGCCAAGTCTGTTGAAGCCTACAAATCTGGTGGTTACAACACCCGTGACCCACAGCGCAATGGCAACCAGGGCCCGGCTTCGGATGGCACTGACTACGGTTTCGGCTTTGAGGAAGGCTTTGAATCCGAGAAGGTTCAGTCCTACGAGATCGGTGTGAAAAGCGAGCTGATGGATCGTCGCCTGCGTCTGAACGGTAACGTATTCTACAGTGAGTACACCAACATCCAGCTGAACCAGATCCTGACGGGTACCGTTGCCGACACCAAGGTAAGCAACGCCGGTGAAGCAGAAATGATGGGCATGGAAATGGACATCACCTTCCTGGCCACCCGCGACATCCTGATGCTGTTCAACTACGCCTATCTGGATACCGACGTTACCAAAGCGACATCCGCGGCAACCGGTGAAGATATCTCAGACAGCTTTGTGTTCTTCTCAGCGCCTCCGCATTCCTACACGCTGGCGGTGGACTGGACGATCACTGAAGGTGAGTGGGGTCGATTGAACTTTAACGTCAGCCATAACTTTATGGATGAGCGTAACGGTGGCTCACGTTCTTTCAACGTAGCCAAAGACGGCGACAAGTCGCGCGGTACCTTCCTCGACGACTACCGCCTGACCAACATGCGCCTGAGCGCCACCGGCATGCCTCTGTGGGGTGGTGTCTTCCAGGTTGCAGGCTGGGTTAAAAATGTCTTTGACGAGGAATACCACGTCACTGCCATCGACAACACACCGCAAATTGACCGCGCTGTAATCTGGGGCGAGCCCCGTACCTACGGTCTGGATTTCATTTACGAATACTGATCCAGTACGACACTGAAAAGGGCTGCTTCGGCAGCCCTTTTTTGTGCCCGATTATAACGTGGCGCTGCGGCTTTCCGCTGCCGGTCCAACATGTTGAACATACCTGAAAAGGACGAGCTGACTGACCTTAAAAGCTATAGCCCTGAAGCCCATGTTACCTATAATAATACCAGTGCCTTAAATACTAACGATTCCCAACGGAGCCTCCAGTGATGAGTGACAAGACCAGCCCCTCCATCCCCAAACGCGCAGCCGAGATCAGCGAATGGGGTATTGAAACCGATGTCGCCGTTATAGGTTTTGGCGGCGCCGGTGCCTGCGCTGCGCTGGAGGCTGCGGACGCTGGCAGTGAGGTTCAGATATTCGAGTTGGCCAGCGCCAGCGGCGGTTCCACCGCCCTGTCGAGCGCCGAGATCTACATGGGCGGCAATGGCGGCACCCGGGTGCAGAAGGCCTGTGGTTACGACGACACCAGCGAGAATATGAAAAACTTTCTCAAGGCCGCCTTCGGCAGTAATGCCGACGACGCCAAGATCGACACCTACGTCGACAACAGCCTGGAGCATTTCAACTGGCTGGTGGAGAAAGGCGTTCCCTTCAAGGATTCGGAGCTGAAAGAGCGCGCCATTATGGCCCTGACCGATGACTGCCTGCTGTTTACCGGCAACGAAAAAGCCTACCCCTTTACCGAGGCTGCGTATCCGGTGCCACGCGGTCACAATCTGGAAATCGAAGGCGACAACGGCGGCCCGCTGCTAATGAAAATTCTCACCGAGCAGGTGGAAAAGCGCAGCAATATCACCGTGAACTACGAAACCCGCGCCCTGACCTTGATCACCGATGACAGCGGCGCCGTGGTCGGCATTCTGGTGCGCATCAACCAGCAGGAAGTTGCCGTGCGCACTCGCAAAGGCGTAATCCTCTGTGCCGGCGGCTTCTGCATGAACGAAGAAATGGTGCGCAAGTACGCGCCCTTTTTCGACAAAAATCTGGAGCCCATCGGCAACCCGGGCGACACCGGCTCGGGTATCCTGATGGGGCAGGGCGTGGGTGCCGGCACAGTAAACATGCACGAATGCTTTACCACCGTGCCGTTCTATCCCCCCCAGTCTCTGACCTACGGCATCTTTGTGAATGACAAAGGCCAGCGCTTTATCAACGAAGACTGCTATCACGGTCGCGTCGGCTTCAATGCCATGGTCCAGCAGCACAATCACTCCAAGCGCATTTACCTGATTACCGACGTTGACGGCTACGGCGACTACGAAAAAATGAGCTATTTGGGGGCTCAGGTTGCGGGAACCGGAGACACGGCGGAAGAACTGGAACAGGAATTGGAACTGCCACAAGGCACACTAAGCAACACGCTTGAGGTCTACAACCGCAACGCAGAGAAAGGCGAAGACCCCCTGTTCCATAAAAGTGAGGCCTGGCTACGCCCCCTCAAAGCACCTTACGTCGCTCTGGATTGCACCTTGGGCCGAGGCACCTTCTATCCCTTCTTCACCCTGGGAGGACTGGATACCTTGCCCTCAGGCGAAGTGCTTACCCCAGAGCGCAATGTCATTCCGGGCCTTTACGCGGCAGGTAGAACCACCGCCGGTATTCCCAGAACAGCGGCCGGTTACGCCAGCGGCATGTCCGTAGGTGACGCGACCTTTTTCGGTCGTATGGCGGGTAAAACGGCCGCCTCGCGCTAAGGCGCCTTCGCCCCACCCTCTCCCTTGGGAGGGTGGGCACTTAACAGGAGCACAGCAATGACCGATGCCATTCAGCAGTTGCAGTCACTCCACCAGACCCTCAGCTCCAGCACCGACGAGCGACTGTCGCTGCTCGCGGCCCAGTCCCCGTTACCTACCCTCACCCTGAGCTGCGCAGATAACTGCGCCTACCGCTTTAGCTACGACGGCACTGGGCTGACTATCACCTCAACCGCTGCCACAGAAGGCATCCTGATAGCCCCGGAGGACTGGCTGGGGCTGGCCCGGGATATGGAAGCGGTGCCGCCACTGGTATACGGCAATCGCCTGCAATGCGCCGCCGGCGAGCTGAATAAACTTCTGGCCTGGGAACCCGCTTTGCGAGCGATCTACCGGGGCATCCCCGTTTACGACCCCGATGCGCCCGATCTGACCGACGATACCGGCGCCACTCTGGATCCCGCGTGTATTTACACGCTAAGTGATTCCCCGGAAGTGATGCGCAGAGCGCTCAATACTCTGGGATATTTGGTGGTGCACGACGTTTTTTCCGACGACGAATTGCGACGCTTTCGGGACTACGCGCAACAGCTAAAAGCAAGCGCCCGTGAAAACGACAAGCAGTCTTGGTGGGGCAAAAACCGCAAAGGCGAATCGGTACTCTGCCGCACCTTGAACGGCGGCGAAATCGATGAACTGGCAGGCCTCTACGACGACCCGCGTATTCGCCAGCTGGCGGCACTGATGCCAGCCGAGCTGAAAGGCGCCAACCCCCGCGAACAGGACGGCGTCACTGTCATCTTTAAAAACCCCGACATGAGCGAAGGACTATCGGACCTGCCCTGGCACCGCGACTGCGGAATGGGCGGCCACGCGATTATGTGTCCAACGGTGATTATCAGTATTTATCTTTACGACGCGACTGATGAGGCCGGTGCGCTGCGCTTTTTACCGGCTTCACACAAGGCCAGCTTCGGCTTCCTCGATGCCGGCGACAGCAAGGCACCGCGCGGGGTTCGCGCCGATGCTCGCGCCGGCTCAGTGACCCTGCACTTTGGCGATGTGATGCACGCCGCGCCAGAACCACGGGGTGAATGTGAGCACTACCGCCAAAGCATTTTGCTGACCTACCAGCCCGACTATCAGCACCACCGGGGCGATCGCCATTACAACGATATCCTGTTTAACGAACGCGAAGACGGTCAGGTGCCCAATATGAAATCGCTGGTGGACGGCGACGACTAAAACCCCTGTTTTTTGGTGCCCCGTGACGGCGTCGCGGTAAGAGGATCGTCTGGCCACGGGTGTTTAGGATAGCGGCCTTTCATGTCTTTTTTGACTTCGTCATAACTGTTGGCCCAGAAGCTGGCGAGATCCTGGGTGACCTGCAGCGGCCTGCCCGCCGGCGATAGCAGGTGCAAGGTCAAGGGCAGTCGGCCCTGCGCCACCCGCGGTGTCTCCCGCTGGCCAAACATTTCCTGCAACTTGACCGCCAGCACCGGCGGTGACTGGGAATAGTCGATGGCGATGCGCGAGCCCGTCGGCACCGTCAGGTGCGTAGGCGCCTGTTCATCCAAGAGTCGAGGCAGAGGCCAATCCAGCAAACTTTTCAGCGCAGCCCCGAGGTCAATCGACTGCAAATGCCGCAAGTGAGTAATCGCCGGCAGAAAAGGCATCAACCACTGTTCCAGATGCCGCTGGAGCCAGGCGTCGGACACGTCCGGCCAGTCGCTGTGAGTTTCAGACTGCAAATCCAGCGCGCGCAGGCAAAGCACCCGCTGCTGCCAGGCACGCAGACCAGCTGACCAGGGCAATTTGTCGAGCCCCTGTTCTTCCAGCCATTGAAGCACGGCGCGCTTTATCGTGTTGTCGTCAGCCTTGGCCGCCGCTTGCCGCTCGACGATCAATTTACCAACACGCTGATGCCGCTCCAGCAATAATTGGCCATTAGCCTGCCATTCGAGCACATCCACAGCGTGCGGCGCTGGCAAAACAGCGCCAAACAGATGCGGGTCCAACGGCGCCGCCAGAAATATCCGATCATTCGAATGCCCGGCGGCTCCGCCCAGATGGGCGACTGCCAGCCAACGCTCACGTCGCAGCCCTTCCTCCTCAGCCAATACCGCACCGCGACCGTTGGCCAACTGGTAAGCGGTTCCGCCCGCCGAACGCTGCAGGGCAATACGATCGGGATAAGCCAGTGCAATGCAAGCCCCAATGCTCTCCTGCTTTGAGAGACTTCTCCCGGCAACCGAATGGTGTGAAAGTAGCTGGCGAAACTGGCGGGCCTGCTGCTGCATGCGCTTTATCCCCGGGCCTTTACCCAGTGACGCCAAAGGCAGGCGCAGACTGATGTCCGCCCCTCGGGCCGGGGCCGGGTCGCGCTCCGACAACAGCGCGGCGATTTCCGTCGCCGTCTCCAGAAAACCCAACTCGGCCGCGCGTATCAGCATATGGGAAAGACGGGGGTGAGCGGGCACGGCTGCCATCGCCTCACCATGGGCGGTAATCAGCCCCGACTCGTCACAGGCGCCCATCTCCTTTAGCAATAACAGCGCCTGTTGCCAGGCCGCAGGATTGGGCCCGTCCAACCAATCCAGTTCTTCCCGGCTCACCCCCCAGGCAAGCAACTGCAACGCCACCGGCGCCAGATCGGTATTCAGAATTTCCGGTTCGCCAAAGGCCCGCAGTTCCCGGTGCTGTTCCTGACTCCACATCCGCCAGGCAACACCGGGACCGAGGCGTCCGGCACGCCCCGCACGCTGCTCAGCACTGGCCCGGGTAATCCGCTTTGTCGCCAGACGGCTCATGCCAAGGCGCGCGTCAAACTCGGGTTGCCGCGACCAGCCGCTGTCGATAACCGTGTTAATTCCTTCAATGGTTAAACTGGATTCAGCAATATCTGTGGCCAGTACGACCTTGCGCTTACCCTGCGAGGGGACGCGTATTGCCTGTTGCTGCTGCTCCAGGGACAGGGCACCGTAGAGCGGCGCAATCAGAACCTCGCCGTCAATTCCTGCCTCGCGCAAGGCTCTCTCCAGGGTAAGAATTTCTCCCTGTCCCGGCAAAAACACCAATATGCTGCCATCGCTCTGCGCCAGACAGTGCAGGATCTGCCGATGCAGACCCGCTATGAGATCACGCCTTTCCAGACGCTCACCGTAGTGCACCTCTACGGGAAAACTGCGCCCCTGACTGCGAATAACCTGGGCCGCTCCCAGATACTCCGACACG
>JBFHCW010000015.1:0-22252 GCA_041585035.1 Litorivivens sp. | reverse complement strand
CTGGACAACCGTCAGTCCGCTGACTTCGTTGCCGTGCAGCAAAATAGAGACCACTACGGCCTGCTGGGTACGTCCGCGCAGGTGAATCAGGCAAGGCCCTCCCAGCAAGGACTGCAAATCGCTGGCCTGGCAGCTTAAAAAGCCCTCGGGTAAGGTCTTGCGAACGGGGAGGTCTACCATGTGTGAACGGCTCCCTGAGTACAGTGGTACTGATAGGCTTCCATCAGAGCGCGGCTGTTGCGGTGATTGCGTTCAAAAAAATCGCGCTGCCAGCGCGCGCCTGTCTGGCGTTTCACAATCCGTTCGCGCAGGATTTCCTGTAGAAAGTAATCGACTTCCGAGGGATCAAGACCGATATTTTTCAAAGTCCTGATACTGGCTGGCAGGGCCTGCTGCAGCAGGATGTCTGCCGGGGTGGCGTGTATGCCGTCAAGCCACTGTAGCGGGGTGTCGAGGCCCCAGCGGGCGGCGGCGTAGAAATTACGGCGTACTTTTTCGAACGCGGGTAGTTCCCTTATTGGCAGGGTGTTTGCGAGCCAGCTGACCAGACCGTAAAACAGGGCAATATTGGCGACGTTGTCTGCGGTAGTTGGTCCGGCCGGCAGCGAGCGGTGTTCGAGCCGCAATTGCAGTTGACCGCTTTGCGTGATGTGCAGCAATGGCCGGTTCCAGCGCCAGATGGTGCCGTTATGCAATTGCAGGTGTTTGAGATGTGTTTTGTCGGAATAGGCGGTGGGCAGCAGCACGGGAAAGGCGTGGAGGTTTTCCTGAAACAGCTCCAGTACCGATCTGGCGCAGTAGTCACTGCCAAAGGTGACGCGCTGAACCACCGTGCCCGAATTGCTGATAAAACAGGGTAAGGCGACAGACTGCTCAAACAGGGGAATGCGACTTTCCTCCCAGAGTACCTGTTCAAACACCAGCGGTGAATTGGCACCGGCCGCGACCAGCAGCGCAGAGGCGAGCAGGCTCGCATTGTAATAGGCGGAAAAATCCCCGGGTGCCAGCTGCAAATGAATCTGCAGCGAGGTGGTTGCCGCCTCGGTCATTACATCGTTGTGCTGCAGACGAAGCTGATCGACATCCCCTTGAATGGCGATATCCAGTGGCCGATAGCGCCGCCCCTTCAGGATCTGCTTGTTCAAGGCGATGTAACGCTGCCGGGCTGAGACATTGCCGAGGTGCAGATCGGAGTCGCGCAGGCTGGGCAATATACCCACTTGGCAGACATCGAGGTCCAGTTGCTGTGCGGTCTGTTTGCAATGCTGCCATTGCCTGTCCAAGTAATCGTGTAGCCCACTCAGAAGGTTCGGCGCTACCGGAAAAGGCGGCGTATTAAGCTCGAAATTGAATTTAGCCAGCTCCGGTACAACCAGTGGATCGTTAAGCTGATGAATAAAACGTTCGTTTTCAGGGGCTGGCCTGAACGCTGTGTCTATCAGACAGGCCTCCAGTTCGAGACCACAAGTGCCAGTCTCTGCCTCTACGCGGCCATCGTTGAGATAGCCGGCCAGATCCCGAGTTTCCAGCGCCAGTTGTGCGTGGAATACCCGAAAGTCAGCTTCACTGAACTCACTCTGAGCGATCTCCCTGCCCACGCTCGCTCCTCTGTTTGCCCACGCTATAGTGAAGTGTAGTCAGACGGGGCTCTTCCGTCAGGTAACAAGGGTGGTATCGCGAATCAAATCAGGTGAAAATGCCTTCATTATCAAGCGGTACAGGTGCTATCCATGGAATTCACTGACTATTTGCGCATTCTTGCCAAGAACGACGGTTCAGACCTTTATTTGAGTACGGGTGCGCCGCCTTGCGCCAAGTTTCAAGGCGTGCTGAAACCACTCTCCAAAGAAGCGCTGGGTTCTGGACGGATCAAGCAAATAGCCGAAAGCATCATGGATGAGGAGCAGCGTGAAATATTTGATCACGAACTGGAAATGAATCTGGCAATTTCCGTCCCCCGGGTTGGCCGCTTCCGGATCAATATTTTCAAGCAGCGCAACGAAGTTTCAATTGTCGCGCGAAATATCGTCACCGAAATCCCGAAGTTTGACGACCTGAGACTGCCGGAAGTTCTGAAAGATGTCATCATGACCAAGCGCGGTCTGATCCTGTTTGTGGGTGGCACCGGCAGCGGTAAATCAACCTCGCTAGCGGCGTTGATTGACCATCGGAACACCAACAGTGGTGGGCATATCATCACCATCGAAGACCCGATTGAATTTGTCCATAACCACAAGAAGTCGATTATCAATCAGCGCGAAGTGGGCGTTGATACCCGCTCTTTTGCGGCGGCGCTGAAGAATACACTTCGTCAGGCCCCTGACGTTATCCTGATTGGTGAGATTCGTGACCGTGAGACAATGGAGCACGCGCTGGCGTTTGCGGAAACCGGTCACCTGGCCATTTCGACCTTGCATGCTAACAATGCCAATCAGGCGCTAGACCGCATCATTAACTTCTTTCCGGAAGAGCGCCGCACCCAGCTGCTAACCGATCTCGGGATGAACCTGCGAGCCTTTGTCTCTCAGCGTCTTGTGCGCACGGTGGATGGCAAGCGCGCGGCAGCGGTGGAGGTACTGCTGGGTACCGCCACGATTCAGGAATTGATTCTGCGCGGCGAGTTGGATGGCATCAAGGAAATTATGGAAAAGTCCGAGCGGCTGGGTATGCAAACGTTCGATTCGGCCCTGTTCAAACTGTACAAGGAAGGTCGCATCTCACTTGATGAGGCGATCAAGAACGCGGACTCTGCCAACAACCTGCGGTTGAAGATCAAGCTTGATTCCGGGGTGTCTTCCAGCGGTGGCGGAGGCAGTGCCGGTCTGTCGCTGGAAGAGTTTCCGGAAGACGACGAAAGCATACTCTAAGCGAGTCTCTTGCGGTAAAAGAACCCCAACTTGCTCAGGGAGACGCCATTTTGCCGCGGTGTTTTGCTGAGTGCAGAGCTCAGTCAGTCCACGGTTTGAGCTGCTCCAGTGCTTCGTCGTTCGGGCCGCGAAGGGCCGGCAAGACCTACTAGCCGAAGTTGTCAGCTGACCGCTTGCCGTGAGACGACGCGGTGTTTCCTGAGTTTAAGTAGTAGTCCAATGGCCAAGGCCACCGCCAATTGCACAATGACAAACTCGGGGACACAGGCGGGCGCAATGCCGGCGAACGTGTCGCTGAACATTCGGGCAAAGGATACGGCTGGGTTGGCGAATGAAGTTGAACTGGTGAACCAGTAGGCAGCGGTGATGTAGAGGGCCACGCCCAGCGCGACAGACTGAGCGCTGTTGCGCAGGAAGAGCACGATGGTCAGCAGCAGGCCGGCAGTGGCGACCGCTTCGCTGAGCAACAGGTGGGCACCTTGGCGCTCGGTGCTGGACCACTGCCAGGCTGGTAGCTCAAACATCAGATTGGCCAGCACCACACCGAAGGTGGCGCCAGCAAACTGTAGCAGTAGATAAGGTAGAAGTTCGCGACGGGGAAAGCGCCCGGCGACCGCCAGCGCAAGACTGACGGCGGGATTGAAATGGGCGCCGCTGATCGGCCCCAGTGCGCTGATCAGCACATACAGTGTTGCCCCGGTAGCCAGCGAGTTGGCCAGGAGAGCGACGGCGTTGTTGCCGCCGGCAAGGTTGTCTCCCATGATGCCGGACCCCACCACACTGGCCAGCAACACGGCTGTGCCAAAGAATTCAGCGCAATAGGCGTCAAAACGGTTCACACAATGTCTCCCAATTGTCGGTTCTGTGGTGCAGCAGGCGTTATCTTGCAGTCATTGCCCTGGCAACAATTCTCAGAAAGGTAGTCGAGCAGATCGCGCATGGCGTTGATGTTGGCGCTATAGAAAATGCGCCGCCCGGACTGCTGTCCACTGATAAGACCGGCCTGAGTCAGCTCCTTGAGATGAAAGGACAGGGTGGCTTTAGGCAGGGCTAGAGCAGTGGCGAGGTCGCCGGGCGTGCTCGCATCCGGTGACTGTTGCACCAGATAGCGAAATATTGCCAGTCGCGATGACTGGGCGAGTGCAGACAGGGCTGAAACAGCGGCTATTGATTCCATGTTTCCAAATATATGGAAATGATGTGGTCCGCGCAAGCCGGGCATTGCCCGTTGTATATTTGTACAGTAGGCTTGTCGCAACTGAGCTTTCTCAAGACTGGTTTCGGAGCCGGATAGCCCCATGAGTGATGACAAAATTTCGACCACCGCCCTGGCCAAGCTGCTGGAAGTGCCCGTGCAGCAGCTGTTCGGAACCTTGAAAGACTACGATTGGATTCGAAAAGTCAGCGACGGTTGGGTGCTCACTCCCAAAGGCGAATTCGAAGGCGGGGAGTATCGCACCAGCAAACGGTACGGTCGCTATATCGTCTGGCCGGTCAGTCTTGAGCAGCACGCCATGCTGCGAGCCCTCGAAGACAACAAAATGCTGTCGGCTGCAGCGCTGGGCCAGCCCCACGACCTGAGCGGGCGAGCAGTTAACCGTATTCTGGCAGAGCTGGGATGGCAGAAGCGGGAATCCCACGGCTGGATACTGAGCCCCCGTGGACAGCAGCAGGGTGGGGTGCAGATGGAGAATCGCCAGAGCGATATGCTCTACGTGCTCTGGCCTGAAGTGGTTAATGAGAATGCGGTTCTGGCGCAGCGGTTGCGTGAAGCAGGAGCTGCGTCAGAGCCTGGCGCGGCGGGGGACCTGTTTGCTGAAAACGAGGGTTTTGTCAGTCTCGACGGTCATCAGCATTCTTCGCGGGAGCTGCAGCAGATTTGCCAGTGGCTGTATCTTGCAGGCGTACTTCACGCCACCAATCGACAGTTGCCAGTGGAAGAGCCGCTGAAAGCGGATTTTTTTCTGCCCCTCAACCAGGTGTTTATCGATTTCTGGGCCGCAGACGCTACGCCTTCCGAGCTGAAGGCACTCATGCGAAAGGCCGAGTTGTACAAAACCCAGGGCTGGAATGCGATTGAATTGCACCCGGAAGATATCCCCCAGCTGGACGACATCATGCCGCGCCAGTTTCACAAGTTCGGGGTGAAGTTCAGTTAGACCGGCCTTTAAAAAGCAGGTTGATCAGGCGGGCAAACTCATTGCCACTTTGGCTCCGCCCAAGGCGGAACGGCCGATGGTCAGCTCCGCCTCATAGGCATTGAGGATATCGACGGCGACGGCCAACCCCAGCCCCTGACCGCTGCCGTACTGGTCGCCGCGTTTGCCGCGCTCCATGAGTAGGTCAATTTTATCCTCGGGAAAGCCTGGTCCGTCGTCTTCAATCGACACCGCGACGCTGCCTGAATCTATGAGTCTTACCTCGATCGACACGGTACTTTGCGCTGCCTTACTGGCGTTGTCGATCAGGTTGCCGAGCAATTCCATAAGGTCCTGTTCGTCCATGGCCAGGGCCTGTTGCTCGTCGCAGGATAGTCTGAAATTCAGATTTTTATCGCGGTAAACCTTGGTCATTGTCTGGCAGAGTCTATCGAGCAATGCGCGCAGCGGCGTTTTCGCACCCAAGCGTCGCGGTCCTGCGCTGACCGCACGCTGCAGTTGGTAGGCGATGATATTGTTCATCTTGTCGAGCTGATCGGTAATCTGGGGGTCGGTGTCTGGCGTCGTGGCTGAACGCATCACGCTGAGCGGGGTCTTCAGGCTGTGGGCCAGATTACCCAGGGTGTTGCGATAGCGTTCGCGTTGCTGCTGTTCTTTTTCCAGCAAGCGGTTCAGGTTGTGGGTTACACCCGTCAATTCGCGGGGATAGATGCCACCCAGCGATTCGCGCTCACCGGCTTCGAGTTCACGCAATTCACGACTCATGTCGCGCAACGGCCGCAGGCCCCAGCGCAGCACGATAATCTGAATTAGCAATAGCACAACGGCGGCCAGCCCGAGCCAGAGGGCAATGTTCTTGCGAAAACTCAGCAGCTCCGAGCGGAAGGTGTCTTGATGCTCCAGCAGGGTGAAGATCAGTGGAAATTCGACCCCCTGTTCGTCCTCCCAGATAACGTGGTAGCGGTAACGGAAGTAGGGGGCGCCTCGCAGCACAATTTCGTCAAACACTTCCTTGCCCGCCGGCGTCGGCGCGAAGGCCTCTTGCAGGTATTCCATGGAATTGGCTGATGAAGACTGCCATTGGCGAAAGCCGTTGCGGGTGTGGATAAAGGCATACAATCCGGAGCGAAATTGCCAGAAGCGCGGCTCGCGCAGACGATCAACCGAAATGGGCTGGGTGTTATTCCACTCCATTACGCCGAGAATGCCGTAAAACTGCAACTGCAGTTGCGATTGCTGGGCGGCCACAAGACTGCGCGTGTGGGCCTGATCGATGACGTAACCGGTGATGCCCAGAAACAATGGCAGCGTAAAAATTGAGGCTCCCAGTAGTCGCCGGATGATGGAGCCTCGGGCTTTCATTGCTCGGCTTTCAGATCAAAACGGTAGCCGCGGCCGCGGACGGTGGTAATGGGTTTAAGGCTACTGTCCGGGTCGAGTTTCTTGCGCAGCCTGGCGATAAACACTTCGATCACATTGCTGTCGCGATCGAAATCCTGATCGTAGAGGTGTTCGGTCAGCTCAGATTTGGAGACGGTCTGGCCACCGCGGTGGGCGAGATATTCCAGCGCGTTGTATTCATAGGTGGTCAGCTCCAGGCGCTGCTCGCCGCGGAAAACGGTTTTCGCGCGGGTGTCGATAACAATGGGTCCAAAGCGCATTTCCGGACTGGCGTGACCGGCAGAACGCCGGATCAGCGCATTGGCGCGAGCGAGAATTTCCTCTATCTGAAAGGGCTTGACCACGTAGTCGTCGGCACCAGCCTCCAGACCTTCCACTTTGTCCTGCCAGCGGCCTCGGGCCGTAAGGATCAGAACGGGAAATTTGCGGTTGTTTTTGCGCCAGCGGGTGACCACCTGAATGCCATCCAGCTTGGGCAGCCCGATGTCGACCACCGCCAGATCGTAGTCGTACTCCTCGCCGAGAAACAGTGCGTCTTCACCGTCGGTGCTGCGGTCACAGGCGAACCCTTCGGCTTCAAAGGAGCGTGCCAGATAATCCAGCAGATCGGGTTCGTCTTCGACAATTAATACGCGCATGTAGGCTTTCCTGAGCAGCGATTATTCGGGGCGGACGGTAACAGTTTTCACCTTGCCATTGTCCTGCAGGATGCGCACCCGGTAAATCCCGTTGCCCATATGGCGGGCGCCCACGGCGCGCCCACGGTAACGTTGCTCTGCAATCTCGACGGCGCGCTCGGGTGATGCATCCAGATCGTGCCGAAGTTGCGGGCGGTTGTCTGGCAGCGACGGGCGCACGCCCGGCACTCTGTCAAGGCCGGGCAGGGCCTGAGCTGGCAGATTGAGGGTCAACAGCAGGCTGATCAGGGCAGCGCTGCGGATTGCGTGTCTTGTAAACAGGTTTGACTTCATAATGCATTAACCGGCTGGTGTTACCGACACATTGATTCTGAGGCGCTTACCCGGATCGTAGGGCAGGCGGGTTTTATAGTTTCGACCATGGTATCGGTAAGTTACGTCGTAGCCAACAATCTCTTCATGCCATTCTTCGTCATACACCGTATCACAGCGCTCTTCGATGTGATGGTGCCGTTCGCCGCGCTGGCTGTGGCTGCCGATAGCGGCACCGACGCCGGCGCCGAGAAAGGTGCCTAGCGGGGCATCGCGATCACTCGAAACATGGTTGCCGATAAGACCGCCAATGATAGCGCCTACCAAGGGGGCAGCGCTGTGACGCCGCGACTCATAGCTGACGGTTTCCTGCCAACAGTGCTGACGGGGAACCTCATGCCTGACCTGTTCGTAAACGGGCACGGCAGACGTTACGCGGGCATAGTCTGTTTGCTCGTGCCCTGCCATGGCGCTGGGGCTGATTACTATCATCAGCAGGGATATCAAACGCTTCATGGAGTGTGACCTCTACAGGGATCTTGGGCGTAGATTACCGCAGTGAGTCTGAATGAAAGCTTAAGGGAATTGCATCGATTGATTTTGTAAAGCCTGGGCGATATAACAGGTGCCTTACACTTTGGGGGAAGTCCATGAAACTGTACACCTATGATATCGCGCCGAACCCGCGTCGCCTGACTATGTTCCTGCAGTACAAGGGAATAGACATCGACACCCAGCAGATCGATCTGGGCAAGAAGGAACAGTTCAGCGACAGCTTTCGGGCGGTCAATCCCGACTGTTCGGTGCCGGCGCTGGTGCTGGACGATGGCACGGCGCTGGTCGATGTCGTATCTATCTGCCTGTATCTCGAGAGTCTGCACCCGGAAAAGCCACTGTTTGGAAAATCCGATCTGGAGCGCGCCCAGATAGTAGGCTGGATGCACCGTTTGTATATGAATGGGCTAACGGCGATTGCCGATATGCTGCGCAACCAGGGCGATATGTTTAAAGACCGCGCCCTCCCGGGGCCGGGCATTGTCAAACAGATTCCGGAGCTGATTGAGCGCGGTCGCCAACGGCTCGATACCTTTTTCAATAGCATGGAAGCGGTCTGTGCAGAGCGCGACTATCTGGTTGGCGATGCCTTGTCTCAGGCCGACATTGACCTGTTGGCGGTATGCGATTTTGCCAGTTGGGTGAAGGTAAGCGTTCCTGAAAGCTGCACCGGGCTGAATGCCTATCTCGATCGGGTGCGATCGCAGCTGGCCGGTTAAGACGGCGCATATTAGCGCGGTAAATAAAAAAAGCCCCGTCACTGGCCGGACGGGGCAGAGGAGACATCGTCAAAACGACGAGTCAGGGAGTCGGATTGATCAGAAGCGTATGTTGAGGTTGCCTCTCACGCCTTCACGTACTCTCACAGTCGTGCCGCGTTCATAGTGATGCTTGCGCTTGTATCTAGGGGGCTCGTAGTAGTAATGGCTCTCGCTGTAGTAGTGCGGGCGGCTGTGGTAAGTGTACGTTACATGCCCTGAATTGCCGCGATAGCGGCGATGATCGTAGGCATGGCTACCATGGTAGTAGTGGCTGCCATGATGGTGGCGCCCGGTTTCATGGCAGACGTATTCAGTATGATGGTCGTGGTGACGGTGTCCGGCCAGAGCTTGGCTTGCACCGAAACCGAGGGTTAACAGACTGCCTGCAAGTATCCATTTTTTCATGACGTTCTCCGGTGGGCTCTTCCCAGTGTCAGGGCCAGTCTGGCACAGCGAATCTGAACAAAAGCTGAAAGCAACCAAAAAATATTAGCCCTCAGAAATATTACCGTTACGACAGCTTGCGCGCTTGGTGGCGGGAATGGGTGACAGCCGGTATTGGGCGCTCTATTATGCAAAGCGATTTAAAACGCTTGTTTTCATGCGGAAGGGGGAGTTGTGACGAACAATCTGCGCTGGGCGGTCATTGGGCTGATGCTTTGTTTAGGGGGGCTATCTCAGGCCTTTGAACGCACCGAATTGCGAGATCCCTGCAAGCGGGTTGCGCCCAACAAAATGCCCTTGTTTGGCGACACCCATGTCCACACCCGCTACTCGCTGGATGCCAGCACCCAGGACACCCGAACCACGCCGCGCCAGGCCTATGAGTTTGCCCGCGGTGCCCGTATCGGCATTCAGCCCTGGACCGACGAGGGCAAGCCACTGCGTGAGCTCAAGCTGAGCCGGCCGCTTGATTTTGCGGTGGTCACGGATCACGCGGAACTGATTGGCGAAGTGGCCATGTGCAACAATCCAGACGTCAAAGGCTATGACGCCTGGCAATGCCGGCTTTACCGCCGCTGGCCCAGGGCCGCTTTTTTTCTCTTCAACGCTCAGGCTTCGGCCGGAAATCGTCTGGGCTTGTGCGGTGAAGATGGCGTCAAGTGCAAGGCTGCGGCAGTTGGCCCCTGGCAGGAAATGCAACAGGCCGCCGAAACGGCCTATGACCGATCGGAGCGCTGTGACTTCACCAGTTTTATCGGATACGAATGGACCGGGGCTTCAGAGAACCTTGCTAATCTTCACCGCAACGTAATTTTCCGTAACGACAAAGTGCCGGCTCTGCCATTCAGTTTTGTCGATGATCCGACCGCGCGAGGTCTATGGAATGCCTTGGAGCGGGACTGTCTCGATAAGGGCAACGGCTGTGATGCGCTGGTTATCCCGCACAACTCCAACTTGAGCGATGGCTATATGTTCAGTCTGGAGGATGCCGACGGAGAAATGCTCACCAAGGCGGACCTTGCCAAGCGCAGTCGTCTGGAGCGGCTGGTGGAAGTGATGCAGCACAAGGGTAGTTCCGAGTGTTATTTTGGCCCCGGTCAGATGGAAGACGAGCTGTGCGCCTTCGAACAGCTTCCGTACGATAAGTTTTCCGGCAAGTTCATGAAACTGACCCGTTCTGAGCCACAGGCCGACGACGGCTTTTTACGCGACGTACTGAACGACGGGCTGGCGTTGCAGCAGAGTCAGGGCATTAACCCCTACCAAATGGGTTTTATTGGCAGCACGGATACCCATCTTGGTGCGCCAGGGGCAGTAGAAGAAAACGACTTTCCCGGACACGGCGGGGCGGGTGAGCCGGCCAGTGCGGATTCCAGCGCAGGCCTGACCGACGATCTTGAATTCAATCCGGGTGGTCTGGCGGTTGTCTGGGCCGAGGAAAACAGCCGCGACGCTATTTTCAGCGCCATGCAGCGCAGGGAAACTTACGGTACCAGTGGCCCTCGCATGACAGTGCGCTTCTTTGGTGGCTGGGAGATCGAAAGAGAACTTTGTGTCAGCCCCGATTTTGTCGAGCAGGCTTATCAGCGAGGGGTGCCGATGGGTTCGGATCTGGGGCCTGTTCCGGAAGGGCGCTATCCGCGTTTTCTGGTGTCCGCACTGATGGATCCGGGAACGGTATCTGCGCCGGGAACGCCCTTACAGCGGGTACAGATCATCAAGGGCTGGGTTGACGATAAAGGGGAGAAGCGGCAGCGAGTGTATGAGGTTGCCGGCAACCCCAGCAACAGTGCCACGGTAGATCCCCTTAGTTGCAAGCAGTCGGGTGACGGCTACAAGCATTTGTGCCGGGTGTGGACAGACCCGGACTTTGATGCCAAAGAGAATGCCTACTATTACGCGCGCGTAGTAGAAAACCCAAGCTGTCGCTGGAGCCAACAGATCTGTGTGGCCAATGGGGTTAACTGCGCCAATCCGGGTACCGTAACGGAGGGCCTGGAAATCTGCTGCAGCGACGAGCATCGCCCGGTTATCCAGGAGCGCGCCTGGACTTCGCCTATCTGGTACACGGCCAAGGAGCTTTAGGTTTTATGAAGGCACTGATACGCCAGCCGGCACTGCATTTCCTGCTGATTGGTCTGATGCTGTTTTTGTATCAGGGTTACCGTGAGGAAACCGCGACGCGCAAACTGGATGCGTTGGATCAGGAAACTGTTCAGCGCCTGCAGGACGATTTCATTCGCCAGACCGGTCGACTGCCGACGAAAGCTCAGCTGGAACTTCTGACCCAGCAGGAGCTGGATAACAGAATGCTGTACGCAGAGGCTTTGCGGCGCAACTTTCACCGGGACGATCAAGTGGTATTGCAGCGCTTGCTGCGCGACGCCAATTTTCTTGGCTTGAGCGGAACGGATGAGGAAAAGATCCGCGCGGCCATAGAGCTTGGGCTGCATGAATCCGACGAAGTTATTCGTCGGCGCATGATTCAGCGCATGGAAAAGTACGCTCAGTCTGCGGTGCAGCAAGCACCGACCCAAGAAGACTTGAGTGCACTGTATGGCGAAGAGCAGGCTCGCTGGCAAATTCCCGCGCGTTATTCCTTTGAGCAGATATTCTTCAGTTCTGACCGCGAGGGTGATGCGGAGCAGCGCGCCAGTGAAGTACTGGCGGCGTTGAAACAGGGCGCGGAGCCGGGAGCTAGCGGCGACCCCTTTTTGCACGGTCGACAGTTCGCTGCTCGCTCGTTGCAGGATATGACCTTTATGTTTGGTGCAGCCTTTAGCGACGCGTTGGCGGCGGAAGGGCCGCCACAGGGGCAGTGGTTTGGGCCTGTACCGTCTGCCTACGGCTATCATCTGATCTTCATCACCGATATTGCCCCTGAGCGTCAGCGTTCGCTGGAGGAGGTCAAGCCAAAACTGGCCCAGATTTGGCGTGAGCGACAGCAGCGCGAGCAGTTGAATAATTACATAGAGGAATTGCGCCAGCGCTACGTGGTGGTCGAAGGAGGCGGGTCGTGAAGAGATTGCTGATCATACTGCTGGTGCTTGTTGCCGCCCCGGCCTTTGCCCATAAACTGGCGCCCTCATTGCTGGAAGTCGAGGGGCAGAGCGCGAACCAGTTTGATGTGATGTGGCGTACCCCGGCAGTCAGCGGCAGCATCAGTCCCGAGCCGATCTTTCCGGACAGCTGCAGTCTGGAGGTTCGCCAGCAACAGGCTGTCGGGACATCCATGGAGTGGCACTGGCTGATGAGCTGTGCTGAAGGGCTCGAAGGTGAGACCTTCAGGGTTATGGGGCTAACGGCAAGTCGAACCGCTGCGCTGCTGAAGATTAACCTGGCGGACGGACGGAGTTACAGCCAGTTGTTAAGGCGCGATGGCCAGACCTACACCGTGCCTCGGGAAGCCGGGACGATGGCCGTGGTCTGGCAGTATTTTGTATTGGGAATCGAGCATATCCTGATTGGTATTGACCACCTGTTGTTTGTGACCGGGCTGTTGTTACTGGCTGCAACCTGGAAACAATTGTTGGTCACCGTTACCGCGTTTACGGTCGGGCATAGCATTACCCTGGTAAGTGTCAGCCTGGGGGTGATACCGGAAGTGGCTTCATGGGTGGAGCTGGCGATTGCGGCGACCATTCTCTATCTGGCCCTTGAGCTGAGCTATAAGCGCATGGCGCACCACAGCGGTCGCGTGCGCTGGCCGGTCATTGCGTTGTTCGGGCTGATTCACGGTCTGGGCTTTGCCAGTGTGCTGGATGAACTTGGTTTGCCCCAGAACGATATTATGGCAGGCTTGGTAGCCTTTAATATTGGTATTGAAGTGGGGCAGTTATTGTTTGTCGTGACGCTGGCACTGTTAATGGCAGCGCTTGGCAAACTGTCGCCGCAGGCTGGACCAGTGGTGCGCAGCGCTGCGGTCTACGGGATGGGTGGCATGGCGGTTTTCTGGTGCCTCGATCGGGCCGAAGGGCTGTTACTCAGCAGCTTCTACTTCTTCTGAGTTATCGTCGACATTGCCGGGGTAGCGGGACATTTTCACCAGTGGGTGAAGCGCTAACGCGACCCCTTCTTCATTGAAGCTGTTGTTTCTGAGTATTTTGTCGCGACGTACAAACCCCAGATGCGGTTTGCGCATATCAATCGCCGACAATGTGTCGAGCCCGCCGCGACTAGCGAACAGCGGTCGGCCGTTAAGATCATAGAGCGTCACTATCAGACTGGCAGCCTTGATGGTCTGGCTCCAGTTGAAATCAACCGGTACACCCGTTCCTGCGCCCTGAGTGGCGGGCTTTCGTGTCACCCCGTACCAGCGGGCGTAGTGATTCATTCCGCCGCTGTGCTGGGCGTCGTGGGCGATCAGATCGGTAAATACGACGGCATCAACCCCTGAGTCTTTCAGACTGCTCAAAGTGCTGGCCATGACCGCCTGCCAGTTGTGCCGGTCTACCTTGCCCGATGTAGGATCGTAGAAATCGCCATAGGTATAAATGGCCTGATTCCAGGCATTGTCGAACAAGTGGCTGGGAGCAAAGCTATACCCTGCGTTTTCCAGCCTTTCCACCACAAGCTCGTCGATTTTGGGTGTGGCTTTCCGTAACATGGTCAAGGTGGGCTCGCCAGTGACATTGACGCTTGCCAGCAAGAGTTTTTTCGGCGGCTTTTCGGCTATGGCCGCTTCATCAATATGGTAGTTGAACACGGTTGGGTTATAGGTGACGGTAGAACACGCCACCACGAAAACAGAAATAAACAGGACAGATAAAGCCAGCCGGAACAAACGCACGGGAACCCCCAGAATTAATCGCTGCCGGGATTCTATCAACCGCGCCGGGCTGTGAGAAGGAAAGGATTGGAGAGAACTGATGCAATTGAACTATCTGGAGTCGGGGGCCGGCGAGAGGGTCATTTTTCTGCTGCACGGGTTGTTCGGCTCGGCCAGTAATCTGAACGCGGTTGCTAAAGCGCTGGAGTCTGATTTTCGCGTGCTGCGGATTGATCTGCGCAATCACGGCGACTCTTTTCATATGGACACCATGAGCCTGAGTGAGATGGCCGCGGATATTCGGCGGCTGGCGGATCACCTTGAAGTGAATACCCTCAGCCTGCTCGGGCACTCACTTGGTGGCAAGGTGGCAATGCAGTTTGCGTTGGATAATCCTGAGCGGGTCGAAAAATTGGTGGTGGCCGATATTTCGCCGGTAGCCTACAAACCCCATCACAACGACACCCTGTCTGCACTGTGTGAAATCGATCTGCGTGGCCTGAAAAGCCGTGCCGAAGCGGACCAGATATTGCAAAAAGCCGAAAGTGAACTTGGGGTGCGGCAGTTTCTGTTGAAGAACCTCGCGCGTGACAGCAATGGCGGCTGGCGCTGGAAGCTCAACCTGCCAGCCATTGATGCCTGCTACGACGACTTGCGACTGGCGCCTGAGGGTGAAGCCTTTGCCGGACCGACGCTATTTATCAAGGGCGAGCTCTCCGCCTATATTCAGGACAAGCATCGAGGCGATATCTTTAAATTGTTTCCGCAGGCTCAGTTGGAAGTTATACCCGGTACCGGGCATTGGCTGCATGCGGAAAAGCCCGCGGCTTTCAATGAGATTTCGGGCAATTTTCTGCGAGCATGAGCTTGCTCAAGTTTTGAGCATATTCAGCAGGATGTCGACGGTCGCATCCAGGGATTCTTCACTGGCCATGCTGATTCCGGCAGCGCGCTTGGTCAGCGGCGATACCAGCAGGGGATAGGTCAGGGCACCCGAAATTATATTCAGGATATGCAAAGGTGAGCCTTGTGGTAACAGGCCGTGACTCTGCGCCAGGGCGATGAAAGCAGTACCTTCTTCAATATCTTTTTTCAGGTGATTTTCCACCAGCCAGTCGAGGCGTGGGCCGGGCGTGGAGGCTTCGCGAAACATGATGCCGACCCAGTCGGGGTGACTTCTGGCAAAATCAATAATCGCCCGAAATACCCGTCTCAGAATTTCCCGCTCTTCTTCGCGAGTGTTGACCTCCGCCAGACGGGGTAGCCGGTTCTCGAGGGAGTGGAGTTCTTCCCAGAGGAAATTGACGGCCTCCTGCCACAGGTTGAGCTTGGTTTCAAAGTGGTATTGCACGAGGGCCTTTTTGAGCCCGGCGTGATTGGCGATGCTGCCCATGGATGCGGCCTCGAACCCAAGCTCAGCAAATACACGTACGGCGGCCTTGAGAATTTTTTCGCGGGTTTCTTCGCGGCGCTGCGCTCTGCGGTTCAGGCTATTGGTCAATGTTGATTCCTCATTTGTAGCAGAGACTGTACTGACAATTTTGTAATTTGACAATACGATCGCATAGTGAAACGATCGATCCCTCCGAAATGCAGGCTGGCTAAATAATGAAAATTGATGGGCCGTTTTACGCGGATATGGATACGGCGGCTGACGAAGCGGCGCGATTGGCAGAAGCAGGATACGATGGAATATACACCCTGGAAGGTAGTCGCGATCCTTTTTTCCCGCTGGTTTTGGCTTCGCAGGCCCGGCCCGAGCTGGATATCGCTACCGGTATAGCTGTTGCTTTTCCCCGCAACCCCTCGCATATCGCCTATCAGGCTTTTGACCTCCAGCGGTTTTCCAAGGGCAAATTTCTGCTGGGTATTGGGCCTCAAATCAAAACGCATATTGAAAAGCGCTTTGGGCTGGAGTTCGATCCGCCGGCGCCGCGGATGCGCGAATATATCCAAGCGGTTAAAGCGTTTTTCGACTGCTGGCAAAATGGCACGAGACTGAATTTTGAAGGCCGGTTTTACCGCCATACGCTGATGACACCGATGTTTAACCCTGGGCCGCTGGAATGCGGTGTGCCGCCTATTCTGCTCGGTGCACTGGGGCCGAGGATGACGGAGGTTGCCGGCGAAGTGGCTGATGGGCTGATTGTCCATCCCTTCAATACCATTCCTTTTCTCAAAGAACGGCAGTACCCGGCCGTCGCGAAAGGCTTGGAGAAATCCGGCCGCAAGCGAGAAGACTTTCTGATGCAGATCGCCGCAATCTGTGTCACCGGCGCCAACGAGCAAGAATTTGCTGCGGCTAAAGCCACCGTGAAAGGCTTGCTGGCTTTCTATGGTTCAACGCCAGCTTACACGCCGCCGATGAAAGCGGTGGGTATGGACGACTGCCATGAAGAGCTGAATCGCCTGTCGAAGGAAGGGCGTTGGGATACCATGTCAGAACTGATTGACGATGAATTTCTCAATCATTTTGCCGTGGTTGGCGAGCCGGAGACCATTGCAGCCCAGCTGTATGAAAAGTATGGCGCGGATGCCGATCGATTGAGTATTTATGCGCCTTACCATACTTCGCCAGAAGTCTGGCCGTCGATTATCGCTGAGTTGAAACGGTTGAGTGGGCGATAAGCCCACTCAAACAGCGCTGCTTACAAGGTCAATTCAAACACCACCGACGCGACATCGTAGTCGCCAATATCTGCGTCATCTTCTTCGTCTGACAGTTTCATCTTGTCGTACTGAAGACGGATGGCGGCGTTCTCGGTGATTTCACCACGGATGCCTGCCCCGTACATCACATCGGTGCCGTTGGCTTCGTCGCGATCGCGTGGGCCGAAAGCGTTGCTTGCGGTTTCAACGGTCCAGTGGTGAAAGCCGGCGCGGCCAAAAATGCTGAAGCGCTCTGTTAAAGGTAAGCCCAATAGCGCCGAGAGGGAGACGGAATCCGTTTCACCGCTGAGGGTCGTCAGGCCGTTGCTGACTTCAAATTCGCCCAGGTCGTGATAACCCAATTCAAAGGACAGTGCATCGCTCGCGCGGTAGCCGATGAAGGCGTTTTTGGTACTGTCCTCGTCGTCGGTATCGGCGTTCGGGAAGTTGCTGCCCTCATCGAGTTGCAGCTCGCCTTTACCCGCGCCGAGACCAAGCATCAGTCCATCCTTGGCGTAGGCTGATGTGCAAAATACCAGAGTAAGCAGTGCGATCACGTAGTATTTCATGAGGAGTGCTCCTGTTGATGAAAGACGGCGAATGCTAGTCATCAGGAGGCGTGGTTAACTTTGCGTCGCTTCGCAAAATTACGGCATGACAGGGCTGTCAGAGCGCGGGAAATCGGGCTTTGAGAAACAGGTCTCTGGAAATATTCACACCTGTCGGGTTTTGCAAACAGGGTGTGTTGCACGCTGAAGTGCAACACACCGCTCGTTTATTTCTTGATTTGCTGGGCCATCATGTTGTCAACTTTTTCGGAGTAGGGCGGCAGTGTGCCCGCCAGCTTGGCAAGATTAACAAAGCCCTGGGTAAAGACCGATTTCGCGTGGCTGAAAGTGCGGAAGCCTTCGAAACCGCGGTAGTTACCCATGCCGCTGTGACCGACACCGCCGAAGGGCAGGTCGTCGCAGGACACATGCATGGCGATATCGTTGACGGTGACGCCGCCGGCAATGGAGTTGGCCAGCACGTGTTCTCGCTCGATTTTGTCGTTGCCGAAGTAGTACATGGCCAGTGGGCGAGGCCGCTGGTTGATAAAGTTCAGGCACTCTTCGACGGTGCGGTAAGGTTTGATGTTCAGAATCGGACCAAAGATTTCATCCTGCATGCAACTTAGCTCATCGCTGGGGTCGACAATCAGGTGTAGCGGAATCTTGTGTTTGCTGCGATCGCTCCAGTCTTCACCGGCAGGGTTCAATGCTTCAACGCGAACGCCTTTTTCTTTCGCTTCATCAATGTAACCTTTCACGCGGTCGTAGTGACGCTCGTTGATCACGGCGACATAGTCCGGGTTATCCATAATGGTCGGATACAGTGTGTTGATGGTGGCCTTGCAAGCGCTGATAAAGGCCTCCAGCCGGCTGGCGGGCACAAAGCAGTAGTCGGGGGAAATACACAGCTGGCCGGAGTTCATGCCTTTACCGGCGATGATCTTCTCGGCGTGCTCCTCGATGTTGCCAGAGTCAGACACGATAACGGGTGATTTGCCGCCCAGTTCGAGGGTGACCGGCGTCAGGTTCTCCGCCGCAGCTTTCATGACCAGTTTGCCGATGGAGGTGGCGCCGGTAAAAATCAGGTGGTCAAACTTGAGGCTGCTGAAAGCGGCACCCACTTCAGCGCCGCCCGTGACGATGGCAATTTCACTGTCGTCAAAATAATCGCGAAACAGCTTTTGCATCAGTTCGGAGGTTTTGGGAGTGAACTCCGAGGGCTTGATCATGACCCTGTTGCCAGCACCGATGGCGTCAGCCAGGGGGCTGAAGATCATGTTCACGGGTACATTCCAGGGCGTCATGATGCCGATCACGCCCTTGGGTTGATACTGGATGCGGGCGCGGGCACCGAACAGATTCATGGGCACCGGTGCGCTGCGCTTTTCACCCTTCATCCATTTTTTCAGGTTTTTGCGGACAAACTTGAGTGAACCGACAGAGGTAAAGATATCGGTCATCAGGGTGACATGACGCGAGCGACAGCCAAAATCCTCGTTAACCGCAGCGCAGATATCTTTCTGGTGATCGACCAGCATGGCTATGCAGCGGTTGAGACGATCGACGCGGGTTTCCAGCGCTACTTCGCCTTCACGAACAAAGGCTTCGCGCTGCAAGTTTAAGGTTTCTTGCAGCGGAGCAAGTACGGAATCAATGGAAGGTTGCGAGCTCATGGTTCACTCCTTGTTCAAAATAAAGTCGGCGCAGCGCTCACCAATCAATACACAGGTGGCGTTGGTATTCCCAGAAAGTATGGTGGGCATGATCGAGCCGTCCGCCACGCGCACGTTTTCGAGGCCGCGCACGCGCAGTCGATCGTCGACCACGGCCATGTCGTCCTTGCCCATTTTGCAGGTGCCGACTGGGTGATAAACCGATTCACCAATGCGCTTGATGTGTTCCAGTACTTTTTCGTCGGTATCGGCTTCGGGTCCCGGTTGCAGTTCGCCCCGGTAGTATTTTTTCAGGCTAGGGGCGCGGAAGATCTCGCGGGTTTTCTGAACGACCGCGATGGTCTTCTCGACGTCGTTGTCCGTCGTCAGGTAGTTAGCGCGAATAATCGGGGGCGTTTCGGGGTTGCGGGCACGCAGGTGGACGGAGCCCCGGCTGGTTGGACGCAGATAACAAACCGTTGCCGTGGTGCCGGGCAGCGGATTGATGCGGCCTTTTTCGTCCGGTTCCCCGGCGGCTGGGGTGAAATGAATCTGGGCGTCGGGTCGCTCAACATCCTCGCTGCTGCGGAAAAAGGCGCCGACCTGCGAGGCCGGGTGAATCAACAGGCCCTTGCGTTTGAAGGCCAGCTTGGCGAGGTTCTTGACCATGCCGAGGGGCTTGAGCTCGTCGTGAAAGGTCGGTACATCCGCCAGTGAGCACTGGGTATTGACGGTCAGATGGTCCTGCAGGTTTTCGCCGACACCGGGAAGGTGGTGAACGGTTTCGATGCCCATTTTCTGCAGGAATTCGCCATCGCCAATACCGGAGAGCTCGAGTAACTGTGGGGAGTTGATGGTGCCGCCGCACAGAATAATTTCACCGCGGCACTCCACTCGCACTTCCTGTCCTTTCTGGCGGTAGCGCAGGGCGACGGCTTTTTTGCCTTCAAACTCCATGCGAGTGCTGAGGGCGTTGGTTTGTACGTCCAGATTGGGACGGTTCATGATCGGCTTGAGGAAGGTTTTGGCGGTGCTTTGGCGCATGCCGTCTTTGATGTTCAGCTGGTAATAGCCAATGCCTTCCTGATTCTCGCCATTGAAGTCTTCGTTGTAGGGAATGCCGCTTTCGATGCCCGCCTGAATATAGAGCTGTGCCAGTTCCATTTTGTCGGTGGGCTCATCGACCCACAAACCGCCACCGACCCCGTGGAAATGGTCCTTGCCGCGCACATTGTGCTCGGAGCGACGGAAGTAGGGCAGCAGGTCGTCGTATCCCCAGCCGCGGTTGCCGGCAGCAGCCCAGGCGTCGTAGTCCTCGCGCTGGCCGCGAATATAGACCATACCATTGATGGCGCTGGAGCCTCCGAGCACCTTGCCACGGGGCCAGTCCAGCTCGCGGTGGTTGAGCATAGGCTCGGGCTCGGTTTTGTAGCACCAGCTGGATTTAGGGTCTTTCATGGTGAAGGCGAACCCAAGCGGAATATGCAGCATGGGGTTGCTGTCTTTGCCGCCGGCTTCGAGCAGAAGAACGCGCCGCGAAGCCTCGCGACTCAGGCGGTTGGCGAGCGCGCAGCCGGCTGAGCCAGCGCCAACAATGATGTAGTCGTAGGTCTGGGTCATCACAGATTCCGTACAGGCTGAATGGATTGATTGTACCCCCGTGGGCCGGGCACTATGGTCGTCAATTACTATACGGTTGTAAAGTGAAAACGGTTTCCGGGGTGTAAAGTCGCGATTAATTTTTCGACATGAAAAGGGGCTTTCCGGGGCGGTTTCTGGCTGGATGAATAATAAACGGCCCAGAAACGAAAAAGGCCCGCAGTTGCGGGCCCTTAGAGCACAGCGAACCAGATCAGCTGCGCTTGCCGACTTCCTCGCCGATCAGCTTGATGACGGCATCAATTTCGTCTTTCTTGAGCTTGCCGTCTTTGACAAAGAGAATCTTACCGTTTGCGTCGAGCACAATCAGGGCGGAGCCCTTCGGTTCAAAGCCCCAGGTCTTCAGGCCTTTGCCTTCCATATCGGCCACCATGGTGGACATGGGGTATTCACGCTTGTTTTTTTCCAGCTCGGACAAGGCCCAGCTAGAGGCACCAAAGGTCACATCATCCAGATTGACCACGGTGGTCACGTGGTGCAGCTCCACGGGATAGGCCGTTTCTTCGAGCTTGTCGGTAAAGGGGCGAATCGCTTTTTCTGCGGAGGGGCGTGCCGCCATGTACTGGATGATCTGTACCTGACCTTGGGTATCGAGGTTTTCCGTGCTCCAGGGAACGTACACAATCTCCTGCTTGGCATCCAGCGTCAATTCACCCTTGTCGGTGAGGTAGAGCTCGGGCAGGGCGTCGCCTTTCTGCAGGGCCGCGGCGGAGAGAGGCAATAGGGCGGCAAAAAGCAGGGCAATAATACGGGGCATAGTGTTTTCCTTTGTTATTGGTCACCGGTTACGGCGAGCAAAAGCTTATCACAGCTTGGATTGTTGGTAAGGATTGTAGCGTCACAGTGTTAATGACAGCTGAACGACCATTAAGTGCCAATATGGACGATGACGTTGCGCTGGCCGCTGTAGTGGCGATGCTCCCAAGTGTTTAATTGAGTCGGTACGACGTATAAGTACGTAACTTATTGATTTTGTTTAGAAGGCGAGATAGTACGGATTTCTGACTTTTTTCGTTATATTCGTACGTTTTTTGGCCTAATGGAAACAAGCAAACAGATGGGCGGCCAGGTTTATAAATTTGACCACTTGATACCATATACCTTGATCTAAATAGTCAGCAATTGGACAGTAGTAGCTGAAAGGCTCCGATTGGCATGAAGAGCCGTTGAGCATATTACTCCGATGTGGCCTCTCGACCGTGATCGAACGGCAACTCCGTGCCATAAGTGGCCATCTAGCCACTTCGATCCTATGTCGCTAAACTGCATATTGCAGTCATTCGAAACCAGTGATCGTTTGACTGCGTCGTGCCAAAATCCGGTCAGTCGCTCTCCGTATGACTGGGCCTCTAAATATAGCGGACGGTCGCGTGTATGAACAGATTTTCTCATTTTGTGGAACACCTGATTCTGGTTTCCTTTTCGGCATTAGTGACGCAAACTTCAAAAGCTCAGCAAGGTACTATCAACTATGGTTTATAGGTTGTAGAAGTATCTTTTGCAGAGAATCTTATAGCTCGAAAATCCAACCCCGCACGTTCAATTTCATGAGGATTTTCATTCGATTCATCAAAAGAGCAATTGTACCTCTACCATTGCTCCGAATTCTCTGCTATCAGAAAACTCCATCGTTGCTGCAAGATGAAAATACTCAAGTAAGAAATAATCGAGTCCCATCAGTACTGAGTTCTTATCGATGCTGTTATCGTAATTTTTATAACCGAGAATCGAGTTAATTTTTGGATGGATTGGAGAAACAAGCTTAATACCGGTGCGGCGTTCTTTGGGTACATGTGAAAAGCCGGTGCGCTCAGTAATATCTCCCGATATCGAGAG
>JBFHCW010000014.1:0-22342 GCA_041585035.1 Litorivivens sp. | reverse complement strand
TAGCGACAACGCAGGGAATCCGTTCACTGCAAGCACCACTTCAACCCATACGGTTGATACGGTTGCCGGTGCGACCATCGCAATCGATACGATTGCGGGCGATGACATTATTAATGCGGCGGAGTCCGGTAATGACCTGGTGATTACCGGCACCGTCGGCGGTGACGCCGCGTCCGGCGATGCCGTCACGGTAACCATCGGTGGCACAGATTACGCCACGACCGTGAATGCGGATAACAGCACCTACAGCGTGACAATCCCTGCGGCGGATGTGGGCAACCTCAGCAGTGGCTCGGCCACTGCCGTCGTTACCGGTACGGATGATGCGGACAACAGCTTTACCGCCAATGCCGGTCGTTCCTACGATGTGGACACCACAGCATCCGCCACCATCACGGTAGATAACATCACTGCTGATGATGTGGTTAACGCCGCCGAAGCTGGCGGCACGATTACTGTCACCGGTTCGGTTGGTGGGGATGCCACTGTAGGCGATACCGTGAGCTTCAATGTTAACGGCACGCCTTACAGCGGTACGGTTCTGGCCGGCAATGTGTTTAGCATTGACGTGGCCGGTGCCGATCTGGCCGCCGATACCAGCTTCGATGCGACCGTAACCGGTAGCGACAACGCGGGTAATCCGTTTACTGCGGCCACCACCTCTACACACACAGTAGATCTGACCGCCGGTGCCACAATCACGGTAGACAATATCACTGCTGATGACATCGTTACGTCCATTGAGGCTGCCGGCGTTATCAACGTCACCGGTACAGTCGGTGGTGATGCAAAGGTCGGTGACGCGATCAGCTTTACCGTAAACGGCAATAGCTATACCGGAACTGTGCAAGCAGGGAATACCTATTCCGTAGCCGTGGATGGTGCGGACCTGGGAGCGGATGACACCTTCGATATTACCGTTTCGGGAGCCGATGCTGCAGGCAATCCCTATTCTGCAACCGTTACATCAACGCACCTGATAGCGGCGGCTGTCCCGGTCGTTGACCTTGACCTTAGCGGTGCAGGTACTGGCTACACTGCAACCTACGAAGAAGGTGGTGCAGCAGTCTCTATTGCCGATACTGATATCAGTATCACCGATGCAGATAGTACTCACCTTGAATCGGCCACAATCAAACTGACGAATGCTGAAAGTGGTGACTTGTTACTTATCGGGTCAATGCCGGCAGGCATAGCGGCATCTGCTTACAACGCAGCCACAGGCGAAATCACACTAACCGGAACCGCAACACTGGCGGATTATCAGGCTGCGATTCGCGCTATCCAGTTTGAAAACGACGGAGGAGGAAGCGATACGCCGCGAACCATTGAAGTCACTGTCAATGACGGTTCGGCTGACAGCCTGGTTGCAACAACAACTATCAATGTGGCGACCGTGCCGACAGTCACCATTGATGACGTTTTGATTCAGGAGCCCAGCACTGGAACCACGACGCTGACATTTACCGTAAGCATTGACGAGGAGCTGGCATCTGATCTTACCTTTGATTTTAAAACTACAGATATCAGTGCAACCGGGGGTGCTGATTACCAGTCGGTAGGGGTTACCCAGGGCACCATTACCGCGGGATCAACAACGGCCACTATCTCTGTCACGGTTAACAGCGACAGCAACCTGTATGAAGGTGATGAGACCTTCAGTGTGGACTTGAGTAATTTCAGTCAGACCGTGAACTTCGAAACCTCAGCACATACGACTGTGAATGGGGTGCAGGGCATCGGTACCATTGGGGCCAATGATGGCGCGCCGGTTGCTGTTGATGACAGCTATGTCACTGAAACCGATACTTCGCTGGTTATTAACAACCTGCTGTCAAACGACACACTGGTCGATGGCGCCCAGCTCACCGGATTTAGCCAGCCGGCTAATGGCGTGTTGGTTGATAATGGCGATGGAACCTATACCTACACCCCGAACGGCGGTTTCAGCGGGTCAGATACCTTCACCTATACGCTGACCGATGCGGACGGAGAGACGGATACGGCTACTGTAACCGTGAACGTTGATGCGGGGGGCAACAATCCTCCTGTTGTCAGTGGTGTGCCGGATATTAACTACACTGAGAATGCCAGCGCCCAGAAACTGTTAAGCGGGGTATCCATCAGCGATGTCGATAACAGCACTCTTTCCTCTGTTGTAGTCAAACTGGAAGGCTACTTGCCTAGCCAGGATGTATTGAGCTTTGTGACTGCGGGCACCAGCGTAGTCGCGACCACGACTGCTAATGGAGATACTTGGACGCTAACGCTGAGTGGCGGGGCGGATATCGATGAATATCTCTCGGTATTGGGAACTCTCACTTACGAAAACAGCTCGGATAACCCTAGCACGTCACCCCGAAACCTGACCGTTGAAGCCTACGACGAGACTTACAATAACTTGTATGGTTCGGATAGTGGCTCCGTCACCGTCATTGCACAAAATGATGCGGCCACGGTCTTTGACAATGAAGTCTTTGTGGTCGACGGCAGTGCGGATAATGAATTGAATATTACTGCGCCGACAGACCCCGATACTGATGACAGCCAACTGCTGATAACCGTAACGGGATTGCCCTCCGGTTTGGGTACAGTTACGTTGGCAAACGGATTGCCAGTGTTCGTTGGTGACACTCTGACGGCAGCTGAGCTAGAAAGCCTCCAGTTCGACGCAGGTGCTTTGGAAGGACAAGGCACCTTTAGCTACGATGTATTTGACGGATCAGATACCACCTCGGCTACCACCACTATTGTTGTGGGTACAACGACAGCAGATAGTGGTACGGTTCAGGAGAGTGCGCTCGATGGCGGCACCGGCGGTGGTAGTACAACAGTAAGCGGAAACCTGCTGGATAACGATGCAATAGCCAATGCTTCCACTACGATCGACAGCGTCAATGGTGAAACGCCTAGTAATGGCGTGATCACCGTGACTACGGCTATCGGCACGCTCACGGTGTATGCGGATAATTCAACAGCAGGTTTCTCGGCGGGTGATTACGTTTACGAACTGACCAGCGCTGATGGTAGCGGTAACGATGTGGATGAGGTATTTAACTATGCCTTTACCGAAAACCTGACAACGTTCAACAACGACCTGACCATTTCCGTAATAGATGATGTGCCGGTCGCGAATAATATCAGTGAGCAAGTGCCGGAGTCTGAAGAGCAAATCTTCAACCTGGTGCTCACGCTGGATACCTCGGGCAGTATGAACTGGTCTCTGACCAATAACTCCACGCCTCCCGCGGGAGAGCCCTCTCGTCTGGATGTCGCCAAAGATGCCTTGTCGGCGCTTGCCGCGGAATACTTCGCGCAGTCTAGTCAGGTAAATGTCACCTTGGTTCGTTTCTCCAGCGATGCATCTACGGTTGGAACGTATAGTGACTTTGCTAGCTTTGAAAGCGACTTGAACGCACTCACAGCGGGTGGAGGAACGGATTACGTTAACGCATTGACTCAGGCGGGAACTGAACTGAATGACGATATCAGTGCGCAAAACCCATCGGATGGCGTTAACAATATTTCCTATTTCATTTCGGATGGTGTGTCCAGCACCTCACCGCAGGGTCGTGGCTGGGATAACTTCGTAAATTCCAATGGTATCTCTTCCTTCGCGGTTGGTATTGGCCCCGGGTTGGCTAATGGTAGCGCAGATCTGAATGCAATCCACAATGTGGATTCGCTGCAGCGAGGTGATGGCCACACGGACGAAGCCATTATCGTTGCCGATATTAACCAGCTCGAAGCAGAGCTATTAAATACGGTACCTACCGCCTTCGGGGGTAACATTACTGTTAACGGTAGCGTACAAAATATAGCGTTTGGCGCCGATGGTGGTTACGTTGAAAGCATTACGATGGATATCAACGGCACAACCTACACCTTCAGCTATGACGGCGTCACGGTGTCGGCGTCGCCCGCACTCCGGGGTATTGAGGTTGATGGTTCTTCGCTAACAATCGGACCGAATGTGTCCGGCTTTACGTTGGGTACTTTCTCGATCGACTTTGTTGACGGCTCTTATACCTTCAGTGCGCCTGACGGAAATGCCGGCAATCAGCTAGAGTTCGACTACCAGGTTGTTGATGGCGATGGTGACACAGCAACCGGTAACGCAGTGATCGACATCATTGATGATTCACCTGATGCGCAAGAGGATCTGCACTCGATTACGGCCGGCGAACTTGCCGAAGGTAATGTGGTAAGCGGATTGGGAACAGATGGCGGGCCGAAGCTTGGCAGCGCGTTCACACCTTTTGCTACGCAGGGTGGCGGTATTGACAAGGTTGTCGATGATGCTTCGGTAACAGCAATCACTTTCCGTGATCAAGCGTTTGATCTCGATTTTGATAGCGGCTCAGTACCTGCCGGCGGTAGTGCGGGCACCCTCACCTGGACCTACAGTACAACCACGGATGTATTTGGGAACGAGATTGCTCAAGTTGTGGTGACGGACAGTAGCGACAATGCTCAACTCACTTTTAACAGCCAGGGCTTCTATCAGTTTGTACCTGATACAACGGTGCTAACCGAATACTCGGTTAACACTACATCGCAAAATGCGGTGAATAACTCAGATTTCAGCATATCTATCGTGAAAGGCGGCTCAACCCTGGAATACACCAATAATGGCGTCGGTGTGCAGGGTGGGCAGGGGCAGGCATTGAGTTCCGGTGAGGCTATTCGTGTCACATTTGATCCTGCGGATTTGCCGGATGGTGTAAGAGACCTAGAACTGGAAATTCGAGACTTCCAGTCAAATAACAGGGATGAGGTCAGCGTAGTTGTCTATCACGACACTGATGGTGATGGAATAGTCACTAGTGACACTGTGGTTCTGGCAGCGTCTTCTGGCGTATCAACGCTGGATCTTTCGCAGTTCAGCAGAGTGACTTCGTTTGATGTTGAATACACCGGTGGCGGTTACGACTCTGCGCTTTATAACGTGAGCTACAAACAACAGCCGCCTGTAGGTGCAGGGGTAGAGCCGGAAGTGATTGGCTATACCCTGACCGATTCGGATGGACAATCGGATACGGCGAGCCTGAGTATCTACGAAGTTGAGAACCGCATTACGGGCACCAGCGGTGCAGACAGCATCAGCGGTGGTGCCAGCAACGATGCCATTGTTGGTGGTGAAGGCGATGACATTCTCAGCGGTGGCGATGGCCACGATATCGTCAGCGGCGGCAGTGGCGACGACAGCTTGCTGGGAGGTGCCGGAGCCGACGCCCTGACCGGCGGTGCTGGCGCTGATAATTTGCTGGGTGGTTCCGGTGATGACTTCCTGGATGGTGGGGAAGGCGCTGACTTCCTCGACGGCGGCACTGGCGACGACGTGCTGAAAGGCGGAGGCGGTAACGATCAGCTTTACGGTGGTGCTGGAGACGATGCCTTGTACGGTGGTCAGGGCGATGATTCCCTATTCGGTGGTGCGGGCTCGGATTCGCTTGTGGGCGGAGAAGGCAGTGACACCCTATTCGGCGGAAAAGGAGACGATACTCTTACGGGTGGAAAACACCAGGATATCTTCACTTGGAGCAGCACGGATAAAGGCACGGAAGCCGCCCCGGCCAATGATGTTATCACTGACTTCGAAGCTGGTTCTGGTGGTGATGTGTTGCATCTGGCAGATCTTCTGCATGGCGAAGAGAGCGGTTCACTCGCCGATTACCTGCACTTTGAAAGTGATGGTTCCGGTGGGACCGTAATTAAAATCGACAGCGATGGTGGCGGCACCTTTGCCGAAGATCAGAATATCACTCTGGAAGGGGTGGATCTGACGGCCGGTGGTACCCTGAGTGATCAGGACATCATCAACAACCTGTTGTCCAATGGTAACCTGATCGTCGATTAACGACGGTCAGGATTTATCAGAAGATGTGTTGCTGGCCTAGGAAGGGGGTTGTGCGAGAACGTGGTCAGGACGCAGCCTGACCCTTTTCGATCAGGCATTCCAGCCTCATATTGCTGGCTATCTCGTTCTTTTGGTCTGGCGGTGAATCGCCGTTGGATCAGTTGGAAGGCAGATGGCCAAGCGCCACGACCGTGGCTAAGTCTCTAAATAGCTAAAGTACAGAGAGTAGCCCGATAGTTCGGGCTACTATTCTCAGAATCCCCCGATAACTCTCAGTTCTACGCGCCGATTTTCCTGGCGTGCGCTGGGGATGTCCTGGCCATTCGAGTCTGTTTCATCAAGCAAAGGCTTTTGCGACCCGTACCCACGTACCTTAAAGCGATTGGGGTTCAAGCCCCGGGATACGAAGTAGTCTCTTACGCGGATGGCACGGTTAAGCGAAAGTTGTTCGTTCACTTCCTCATTGCCAAGCGAGTCTGTGTGGCCACCAATTTCAACTATAAGACTGGACTCCCGTTTCAGTGTGTCGACAGCCTCGTCGAGGTGTTTTTTGGACTCATCAGTGAATCGGGTCGTAGAGAAAACAAACTTCACGCCTTTTAGTACCCAGCTTCGTTCGTCCTTCATCTCGCAATTCGCGTTACTGCCAAGGCCATCGCCGCAGCCCTGAGCAGTGTCGCGTTTGGCCGTGCTTTTCTCGGCCTCGTCAACGGTTTCAGACTGCGTGTTTTCTTGCTGTTCGCCAAATCTGAGGGGTGTTGGCTCAACGGCGCGAGGGGTGCTGCTGTCTGCAAGTAGGGCTGCAAGGGCCGTGCCGGCAAACGGCGTGCTCGCAAGAGGGATTCTGACCAGGCTCTGAGCGCGTTGCCCAGCGTTGCCGTTGTCTGATTTTCCTGAAGCGGGTTCGAATCCGGTGTCAGTCGTCATGGCCTCGTTGTTGCGCTCAGCGATTGCCTCCCCACTATCATTATTTCCACGCGAATCAGATGCGGTCGGAGTTGCGACATTGTCGTTGGACGAAGTGCTGTTATCAGGGTTATCCCCATCTGCGCTGTCATAGGCGTTGCCGTCATCAGCCGAAGCAGATTCATTGCCGTTGGAGCGTGATGGTGTTTTGTCGTCCTCCTCATCCACTGAATCGCTATCGGAGTTGTTTAAGTCGTCTGGGGCGGATCCGTCGCGAATGTCGGAGTCATCGACATTGCTTCCCGAGCCAGCATCAGAAGAATCTTCACCACGATTCGAATCACTATCGGCTTCTACCGAATCACTGCTGGCATCGCCTGCGTTGGTATCTGAGGTGGTGTCGGAAGCATCGTCACCAGGGTTCGAGTCACCGTCGGGCTCTACCGAATCACTGCTGGCATCGCCTGCGTTGGTGTCTGAGGTAGCGTCGGAAGCATCGTCACCAGAGTTCGAGTCACCATCAGCTTCTACCGAATCGCCGTTGGCATCACCTGCATTGCTGCCTAAGGTGGTGTCGGAAGCATCGTCACTAGAGCTCGAGTCACCATCGGCCTCTGCCGAATCGCTGCTGGCATCGCCTGCGTTGGTGTCTGAGGTAGCGTCGGAAGCATCGTCACTAGAGTTCGAGTCGCCATCGGCCTCTGCCGAATCGCCGTTGGCATCACCTGCATTGGTATCTGAGGTGGTGTCTGAAGCGCCGTCACTAGCGTTCGAGTCGCTATCGGCCGCTGCAGAATCGCCGTTGGCATCGCCAGCATTGGTGTCTGAGGTAGCGTTCGAATCATCGTCACTAGGGTTCGATCCATCGTCGGCCTCTGCCGAATCGCTGCTGGCATCGCCTGCGTTGGTGTCTGAGGTGGTGTCGGAAGCATCGTCGCCAGAGTTCGAGTCACCATCGGCCTCTACCGAATCGCTGCTGGCATCGCCTGCATTGGTGCCTGAGGTGGTGTCGGAAGCATCGTCACCAGAGTTCGAGCCACCATCGGTCTCTGCCGAATCGCTATTCGCATCGCCCGCGCTGGTGGTGTCTGAGCCATTATCAGAAGCATCGTCGCCAGGGTTCGATCCACCGTCGGCTTCTACCGAATCGCTGCTGGCATCGCCTGCATTGGTGCCTGAGCCATTATCAGAAGCATCGTCGCTAGAGTTCGAGTCACCGTCGGCCTCTGGCGAGTCGCCATTGGCATCGCCTGCGTTGGTGTCTGAGGTAGCGTCGGAAGCATCGTCACTAGAGTTCGAGTCACCGTCGGCCTCTGGCGAATCGCCATTCGCATCGCCTGCGTTGGTGTCTGAGGTAGCGTCGGAAGCATCGTCACTAGAGTTCGAGTCGCCATCGGCCTCTGCCGAATCGCCGTTGGCATCACCTGCATTGGTGTCTGAGGTGGTGTCGGAAGTGCCGTCACCAGAGCTTGAGTCACCTTCGTCATCCCCCGACTGACTTGTATCAGATTCTCCGATTTCAGTAGAGCTACTGCTTGACGAGTTGGGAGTCGAATCTCCGCCTGTATCTGCGGCAGAGTCATTTGAATCGGAAGTTTCCGTTGACGAAGTCGGTTCTGCATTGGCCGAAGACGATGTTTCATTAGAAGCATTGTCACCGCTGCTAGGGTTGGAGGCAGGAGCGGCTGAATCCGAGGTGCCATTGGTCGCGCCTTGTCCGTTTGAATCACCGCTGCCTTGTCCGCCGTTTCCGCCAGCATTGTTGGAGCTTGGTCCCTGACCATTGTTGCTGCCTGCCTGAGAGCCATTTCCGCCGGCATTGTTGGAGCCTTGGCCTTGGCCGTTGTTGCCACTTTGAGAGCCATTGCCGCCCGCCGCGTTGTCGGCGTTTTGACCGTTGGCATTGCCGTTGCCTTGTCCGCTGTTGCCGCCGGCATTGTTGGAGCCAGGGCCTTGGCCGTTGCTACTGCCCGCTTGAGGAGCATTTCCACCGGCGTTATTGGTGCTTTGGTCATTACCATTGGCTTGTGAGCCGTTGCCACCAGCATTGTTGGAGCCTGGACCTTGGCCGTTGTTACTGCCTGATTGGGAACCGTTGCCGCCAGCGTTGTTGGCACTTTGACCGTTGGCATTGCCGTTGCCTTGTGCGCCGTTGCTACCGGCATTGTTGGAGCTTGGTCCCTGGCCGTTGTTGCTACCTGATTGGGAACCGTTGCCACCAGCGTTGTTGGAATCTATACCTTGGCCGTTGTTGCTGCCTGCCTGAGCCCCATTCCCGCCGGAGTTGTTGGCGCCTTCGTTATTGCCATTGCCTCCAGCATTATTGGGGCCTTGGCCATTGGCATTTCCGTTGCCGCCGGCATTGTTGGAGCCTGGGCCTTGGCCGTTGTTACTGTCTGCTTGAGGAGCATTTCCACCGGCGTTATTGGCGCTTTGGTCATTACCATTGGCTTGTGAGCCGTTGCCGCCGGCATTGTTGGAGCTTGGCCCTTGGCCATTGTTGCCACTTTGAGACCCATTGCCGCCAGCGTTGTTGGTACCTTGACCGCTGGCATTGCCGCTGCCTTGTGAACCGTTTCCGCCAGCATTGTTGGAGCCTGGGCCTTGACCGTTGTTACTGTCTGCTTGCGGAGCATTTCCACCGGCGTTATTGGCGCTTTGGTCATTACCTTTGACTTGTGAGCCGTTGCCGCCGGCATTGTTGGAGCTTGGCCCTTGGCCATTGTTGCCACTTTGAGACCCATTGCCGCCAGCGTTGTTGGTACCTTGACCGTTGGCATTGCCGCTGCCTTGTGAACCGTTTCCGCCAGCATTGTTGGAGCCTGGACCTTGGCCGTTGTTACTGCCGGATTGGGAACTGTTGCCGCCAGTGTTGTTGGTATCTATGCCTTGGCCGTTGTTGCCGCTTTGACCGTTGGCATTGCCGTTGCCTTGTCCGCCGTTGCCGCCGTCATCGCCCGAGCCGGGTGCATCCGAAAAGCCCCCATCTTGAGAGCCGTTGTCATCACTGACTGAATCACCGCTTCGCGGTGATTCGTTATCAGTGGGAGCATCAGAATCATTATCGGTATTTGCGGGTGATTCTGTGCTGCCACCTTCTGGCGTGGCTTCGTTTTGTCCTTCAATGGCTTCAGACAATGCCGTGTCCAGGATGACTACATCGGTAACAGAATCCAGGCTATCAACATCACCTTCATCGTTGTCGCGGTCGCCGTTGTCTTGGTTATCATCGTCATCGCGGTCATCGCGGTCATCGCGGTCATCGCGGTCATCATCGTCTTCTTCGCGTTCGTCGTGATCCCGATCATCTTCATCGTAGTCGTCGTTACGAATGATGGTGTTAACGAGTCCAATGGCGGTGCCGTTATCTACGGGGTTGTCCAGATCAATGAGCGGACTGTCGTTCAGGTCGATTGCCGCCAGTGTGCCTTCGTCGTTGAGCAAATCGATGGATAGTGTGTCGCCGTCACCGTTTTCTGTGAGCACGTCAACATCGACCAGGCCTCGGTCGGCGATGCGATTTGGACGGACAATCGAGCCAGTAGTGGCGCTGTCAACGTCGGCATCACCAGAGCGTCTGCCGCGACGTTTGGTATTGTCTACGGCTTGAGCGGCGGCTTGTGTTGAAACTGGATTATCAGCAGGGTTGTAAAAATTGATCGGCGGAGCGCCATTTGCGTTAACGCCGAGAATTCTATTGTCGGTGGTTACGGTATCTATATTCACCGCACCGCTGTTGCCATTGTCGACGAGTAGGTCGACGTCAACCAAACCGTTGTCAAGAATCAGGTTTTGATCAACGACGGGCTCACCGTCGCGCTGGCCTTGAGCGCCTTCGCGGTTGCCTCGGCCGCGTCGTTTCAGGCCTTCCGCCGCATCAGCTGTATCAGCGGTTGATACGGGGTTTACGGCGGGATTCCGAAGTTCGAGTAGATTGGTGCTGCTGACACCAGCTTGGGCTATCTGGCCATTGGTATTGAACAGGTCGACTTCGATGGTGCCGTTGTCTCCGTTGTCGGTCAGGACATCTGCGTCAACCAAACTCCGGTCAAGCAGGCGGTTCTGCTCGATTGGATCGCTCCCGCGGTCTTCGTCGTTTCCGCGCACGGGATTTTGACTTGCGTAGGTAGCGTCATACAGGAAGGTGGCGAGTGCCGAGCCGCTAACCGGTGACAGTACGCCGTCGCCAACAAATACCAGTGTCAGCTGGTTAAACCGCAGGGACGCCAGGGTTCCATCACGGGTCAAGAGGTCGGTGGTAATAAGAGCGTCGTCACCATTTCGACGCAAAATATCAAGATCGAGAATATCACTTTCCTGGATACGACTGAGATCGTTGCCACGACCAGGTTTGTCTTTGTTTTTGCCGTTGCCGATAACGGTTGTTTCATTGGAGCCACGGTTATCGCTGCGGCCTCGACCGCTTCGTTTAAGATCGTCCAGCGTTAATGCCAGCCCACCGGTAGAGAAGGGAACCCCGTTGGGCGCTCGCAGATCAAGTAGATTGGCGTCGTCGAAATCCAGTGCCAGCACCGTGCCGTCGCCGGTAATCAGGTCTACGTTGAGCAGGCCGCCGTCGCCGTTGTCGAGCAGCGCGTCGACGTCGGCCAGATCGGATTCGATCACTGTATTCTGGTCTAGCAGGGTAAGCCCGTCGCGACGGTTAGATTGATTCTCTTGCGTGCCGCGTTTGCTTCGTTTGGTCTTATCCAGCGTAAATGCAATTTCACCGGTCGATAGCGGGTTGAGTTCAGGGTTGCGCACATTTATCAGGGTGATATCGGCCAAGCTTACCCGCGCCAGCGTTTCATCGGTGCCAAGCAGATCGGCATTGATCTCTGCGGTATCGCCGTCATCCGACAGTATATCGATATCGGCGACGGGGTTATCGATAAGCAGGTTCTGGTCAATCAGTGATTCGCCACGCTGTTGGCCATTGTTGCGATCACGCCCACCACGCTTAAGGTTTTCGATGGCTACCGCTGCACCGCTGGTAGAAACAGGCCCGGCAGCGGGCAGGGCGACAGTGGCCAGTTCATTGCCTTCAACTCCGGCCTGGAGAATAACGCCGCGGTCGTTCAGCAAATCCAGATTAATGGTGCTCTGATCACCGTTGTCTGTCAGTAGATCAATATCGAGCAGGCTGCGATCGACCAGGCGGTTTTGCTCCAGATCGGCGTCGCCATTGCCGCGCTCAAAACCCTTGCCATTGAGGTAGCGCCGGTGGCGTTTCATATCATTCAGATAGAAAGCAATCGCTGAGCCATTGACGGGTGAAAACAGCGAGTGGCGCAGATGCAGGGCGTCGAAATTGAGCAGGGCCAGTTTGAGCAGCGTATTCTGATTATTGAGCAGGTCGATACTGACGACACCACCGTCACCATCATCGCTTAGCAGATCAAGATCCAGCAGGTAGTAGTCAAGCAGAGCATTTTGATTGTCAGAGAAAAACGCTGGTGAAAATGGCGCCACGGTGAAAACGCGACCGCCGCGATAACGGTTAATTAACAACCGCGCGCGATCTTTGATTGCCTTGATATCTTCGGCGACCAGGCTGGTCGAAAAGGGTAATGGAATTGTTACGGCGAGCGCTGGCGTATTGTCTAGTTTGAGCTCAAGAATGGTGCCTTCGTCATTTACCGCATCAATTGCTATGCGCCCATCGTCGCCATTGTTAGTGATAACGTCGACGTCGAGCAGGCCGCCGTCGAGAAGTGTGTTCTGATCCAGAAGGCGCTCAAGATCGTCTTCGCCACGAGCAGTGCGGCCGTGACGGCGGGTTTTTTCGGCAGTTTCAGCGATATCCCGGGGCTTTACCGGACTGATACCGGGCGCGTCGACATCGAGCAGTTGTGTGCCACCAACCCCCAGTTCGATTACGGTGCCATCGGTGTTGATGGCATCGAGTTCGATCACTGCGGATTCGCCATCGTCTGTCAGTAGATCGATATCGATCAGACCATCGTTGGCCAGCGTATTGGGTTCTTCTACCACCTGGTCTATGGGGGCCAAGGTGGTGGAGAGTGCTTCAGGCAGTGTGCTTTGAGGCGTAGGCTCAGTGTTGCCGCGCCGCCCGGATTCTGCGGCTTCGCGAAGACCCTCTAACGGCTCAGGTGTGTCGAGAGATAGTATGGGTGTATTGTCAACGTCGAGCCCCAGCAGCGTTTGGTCGCTATTAAGGATGTCGACGTCGATCAGGCCATCGTTGCCATCATCAGAGAGCAGATCGAGATCCGCTGCGCCCCGATTAAATATACTGTTTGGATTTTCCAGCGCAGTTGAGGACGCGTTATTGATCCCGTTGATCAGCGCGCCGGCTCCGGCCGCGGCATTTCCCACCCGGCCTTGTGCATTAGCTTCACTGAGGGTGGTTACTACCGCGATTGCTGAAACCAGCGTTTTAAGTGGCCAATTGGGCATCAAGATTACCTTACCAGGAAGCGTTGTTTATTTTGGTTTGGAGTGGTTTGCCGCGGATGAAGTGGGGAGTTCGTCTAGTAATTCTCGGCTCGCCGAGGTCAGAAACCACTCCCGCATATTGCTTCCACGCTGGTGAAGGGCTTCATAAATCTGTGATTTGAGCTGTGGGTCAATGTCAATCACGATACGACCACTGTTTCCTTGCGCCATAATTACTGCCTGATCCTGCGATTTAATAAGTGACGTCACGTTACATTCAGCCGGAGGGTGTCGGTAGTAGTGTAATTGCGGATTGCCATAGGGGATTGTACCTATCCCCGGTTATTTTGGAACAGCCGCTGATCCTCCCGAACGTCCGTTCCTTAGGCGTCGCTGCTATCGATTATGCGCATTGCCGCGCTGCGGAGGTGTGACCGGTGCGCGATATTTGTTATTTGGTGTCAACATGTCCTAGCCTCGAGACGGGTTGTTTCAGTTGCCACGGGCTGTGGGTGTGAGTGGGTCGCTGGAAATACCGCCCTTGCGCCGATATTATCGCGCGGACTTCACTCGATACATTCCAATAAGACCAGAGTAGGCGGTTCCCCCAGTGCGTCATCTTAAAATTTTTTTGCTGCTTGTGCTCGTGGTCAGCCTGGTGTCTAACGGGCTGCTATGGTGGCAGGCGCGTGATGCACGTGGCGCCCTGGCTGAGCTGAAGCCGCATACCATCGATATTCGGTTCAGTCAGTTCATGGGGATACACCATCAGCAGGCAATTGCTCTGTCGCAATTAATGCTGGATGGCAAGCCAACCGGCCTGGCGGGCATTGCCCGGAAAATCGCTGGCAGCCAGCTGAGGGAGCTGGGGGAGATGCAGGGCTGGCTTAAGTTGTGGGGCCGCCCTCTAAACCCTGACCTGGATGACATGACCTGGATGCTGCTCGGCCAACAACCCTATGACGAAGAATTGCTACAGTATCTGATTGATTGCGGGAATGCCCCTGAGGGCATGCCGGGGCTGGCGACTCAGGAGCAACTGCAGCAGCTGCGGCAGCTGCCGGGCGGACTGGAGCGGGATCGTCTGTTTTTGCGCCTGATGCTGGTTCACCATGAGGGTGGCTTGCCTATGGCGCATTTTGCGGCGCGTGAAGCGCACCTGGCGCCTGTTCGGCGACTGGCTGGGCAAATAGTGCTGGAGCAATCCCGCGAAATTCAGCAATTGCGCAGCATGCTGGCCATGTCTCAGCAAGAAGTGGTAATGCCCGACGTGGGTGAACGTTTTAGTGGTGAATAACATTATGAGTACAAAGAGATTTTTGTGGCTGTCGGTAGTATTGGCCAGTGTCACACTGGCCCTAAGCGGCTGCAATTCCAGTAGTTCAGACAGTTCGTCGGTGGTGACAGCCTCGCCGCAATCACGCCTGGCAAATTGCGGGCCTGGCTCGCGCCCGGAGAGCGGGATGCAAGGCCGGGTTTCTCCAGAGGACCACGACACCGGGCGGGCCGCTGCCGGCTTTACCTGCAATACGGAGCTGGTGGGTCAGTATATTGTACCGAACACCATTGGCACCGTAGGCGGATTTAAAGTGGAGCGCTATGTCGACAGTGCGGGTAATGAATGCGCCTTCTATGACAGTACCCTGCTGTTTCCCTCCAATGTTCTGGACTTGAACGCAGGCGTCAATGTGCTGGATATGGGTGATCCAACCAATCCTACGCTGGCCACTCGTCTTGTGACTCCGGCCATGGACTCTCCCCACGAGTCGATGGTGGTTGCTCAGGACGCCGGTATTCTGGCGGCGGTTCTTGGTAACCCCGCCTTTTATCCGGGAATTGTCGATGTTTACGATATTTCCGAAAACTGCCTGGAACCCACCCTGCAGGCCTCCGCGCCGGTGGGTTTTCTGGGGCACGAAAGCGGAATCTCGCCGGACGGCAAAACCTTTTACTCCGCCTCTCCCGGCACGCCGACCCTGACGGCGGTGGATATCTCCACGCCATTTGCGCCGGTGCCGATCTGGTCCGGCAACTACACATCACACGGTCTATCGATCAGCAATGACGGCAATCGGGCCTACCTGTCCTCGGGGAACGGCAAGGGGGTGCTGATTCTGGATGTGTCTGAAATCCAGTCGCGTCAGCAAAATCCACAGGTGCGAGAAATTGCGTCGATCACCTGGCCGAACCAGAGCATTCCGCAGAATGCCATTCCCTTCACCCGCAACGGCAAGCCCTACTTGCTGGAGATTGATGAGTACTCCACCAATAGCCCGGGTGAGGATAGCTCAGTGGCCTCTCACGGAGAGTTTGTCGGAGCAGGCCGTATCATCGACATCAGCGATGAAACCCAGCCCAGCATCGTGTCTGATCTGCGCCTGGAAGTGCACGAGCCGGAAAATCGCGAAGCGATCAAAGACGACCCGGGTGCGTCCAATATTACCGGAGGCTATGCCGGTCACTACTGCGATATTCCCACCCGCGTAGATCCGGATATAGCGGCCTGCAGTATGATTTTGTCCGGCCTGCGGATTTTTGATATCCGTGATCCGGAGAACCCGCGTGAAGTGGCTTATTTTAATGCCCCGGTTCTTCCGCGGATCCTGACCCAGCCGGCCCCGGCCAGTAACTGGGCCATGTCCAAACCGGCCTTCGCTCCGGAGCGTAAGGAAATCTGGTACACCGATGGGTACAGTGGCTTTTATGTGGTGCGGGTAACCAACGACGTTTGGTAGCGCGATCAGGGATGGCCGAAATTCAATGTGTATTGCCATCGCAACCTCAAAGGCGGGGTAGTAGCGACGTGGGCTTCGCTAATCAGGCAAAAGGCTGCTAAGGCTAAAAGGAGACATAAGCCGCTTGATTGATGTATGTTTATCTCAAGCAGTATGAAATCCCTGCCGCTATGCGGCTGATAATAAAAAAATAAAAAGAGGGCTCTACGATGCTGTTGATTATTCAGCGAGGGCTGTTGCTGCTGGCTGCGATGCTGTGGGTCTTGCCAGCAATGTCGGCTCAATTGGAAGAGGTCATCGTCACTGCGCAAAAGCGTGCTGAAGATATTCAGGATGTGCCATTATCGGTGACCGCCATTGGTGGCGACGATATCAAGGCCAACAATATGACCGACCTGAATTCTGTGGCGGTCTTCGCGCCAAACTTCGAGATACTGGCAACCCCCACCTTCAACTTTATTTATATGCGCGGCCTCGGGGCCGGGTATAACCGTGGATTCGAACAGTCGGTGGCGGTGCTGGTGGACGAAGTGTTTTACGGGCGCCCCAGCTATCTTTCAAATGGCCTGCTGGATCTTGAAGTAGTAGAGGTGTTACGCGGACCGCAAGGTACTTTGTTCGGCAAAAACTCCACCGCCGGTGCCTTGCATATGCGCACGGTCAATCCCAGTCCGGAATGGGGCGGTGAGGCCGATCTGATGCTGGCAGACCGCAATTATGTCCGCGTGCGGGCAGCTTTGGGTGGGCCCATTCCCGGTATGGGCGATAAGTTCTCGTTTCGGGTTGCCGCCTTGAGTGACAAGCGCGATGGTGACATAAAAAACACCACCGCCGACGGCCGAATGGAGCGCAACCTCGATAACCAGACCTTGCGCGCAAAGCTGCGCTGGGAGCCCAGCGATACGCTGGATGTTCAACTTGCGGGAACCTTTGCTACCGTGGATCAGGGCGGCAGCGGTACCCAGTTAACCAAAGCGCGGCCCCGACATCTGGCGGCGATGCGGGTTTACGACCCGCTTGCCAGCGACGATGTCTATGACGATCAGACACATCAGGATGCAGAAGGCTATGTGGATCGCGAAACCTGGGATGCGACCCTGACAGTAAACTGGAATATCTGGGGCGGCTATATCCTGACCAATATCACCAATGTGGCCGAACTGAAGGAAGACGTATTTTTCGATGCGGACTTCTCTCCCATACCTTTCCTGACGTTGGACAATAACGAAGATTACCGGCAGATCAGCCAGGAACTGAGGATTACTTCCCCTCCGGGGCGCTTTGAGTTTGTCGCCGGTTTGTATTACTTCGAAAGTGATGTGTTGGCCAATTACGATGTGACTTCATTCCTCGAGTTGTCTGAAATGGCCTTTATTACCGGCAATGCAGAAGCTGATGGCAACCCCGGAGCCTATGATGATGAAGATGCCGGTAGGCTGGCGGGGCAGCAAGCCAAGCTTCGCCAGGATGCAGAAGGCACCCCGGTGCTTGAAACCAGTAACTCGGAACTCGATCAGCTCGCCACCAGTTATGCCCTGTTCGGTCAGGCCACATGGCACGCTACAGAACGTCTGGCTTTGACACTGGGGCTGCGGGCGACCGACGAAGAAAAACAGCTGGACTATGCCCATACACTTACTAATGAGCGCACCGGAGGTGAAGGCGAGGCGACCCTGAGTAACCCGCTTGGTGCTGTTGCCTTTCCCGTGATCCAGCCCGGTAATCAGCAGTTTCAAACCAATCGCTCTCGCGACGAAAGTAATATCAGCCCGAAAACATCGGTTGCCTATGACTGGAATGAAGACGTGATGAGCTACGTGACGGTGGCCAAGGCGTTCAAGTCCGGCGGCTACAATGCCCAGTCCATTGATCCCGACCGTCTGGAATTCGAGGAAGAGTCCTCAACTACCTACGAGGCAGGATTCAAGTCGCAGTTTTTATCCGGGGCAGCCCGTTTCAATATAGCGGCCTTTATGACAGATTTTGAAGACCTTCAAGTGACAGCCTACGATGGCGTCAGTTTTGTCGTAACCAATGCCGCGACCGCGAAAGTTAAAGGCATTGAGTTTGACGCGATGCTACTGACGCCATGGAATATGTTGTTCAGCCTGACCGGCGCGTACATAGACGCGTTCTACGAGAGTTTTCCAACTGCCCCTTGCCTTGCCGAGGACTCGGAGACCGTGTGTGATCTTTCCGGCCGATCGCTGCAATACGCGCCGCGCAAAAATGCCACGTTTACGGTGGGCTATGATGCGCGGCTGTTCGACTGGCCCGTTCGCCTGCACTGGGCGTTGACCGCCGCTTATAACGACCTGACCTACTACACCGTGGATCTTGATCCGGTTGACACCCGCGCTCCCCACACAGCCTACCGCGGGCGAATTGGCATTCGTGATCTGGATGACAAGTGGCATGTCATGTTGTTCGGTACCAACCTGACTGACACAGAAGTGCTGGCCGGCAATAATGATGTACCGACTTTTGTCGGTTCGCACTTTGGTGGTCGGGTGCCGACGACGGATTATCAATTGGAGTTTGGCGTGAAGTTTTAGCCTTCGTCGCCAGCATGCCGCGTGACGATTCAAAGCCACCGTCATTGCGAGGAACGGAAGCGACGCAGCAAACTCCGGATGCACGTAACGAAGCCGAAGACTGCTTCGTTCTGCTCGCCATGGCGAGCAAATCAAGAGATGGAAATGACAACGACACTAAAACGGTTACCTACAAACTATGAGTAACGCTGCTATGAGCGAAGCCCTGTTCGATCTAACGCCGACCGAAGACCAGCAGATGACGCAGGATATGGTGCGTCGCTTTGTCGCCGATGTGATGGCGCCCCAAGCTCGGGCTGCCGACGAAGCTGCGGCCCTGCCCGAGGGCTTTCTCGATCAGGTTTTCGAACTCGGGTTCAGCTTTATGCCCGTACCCGAGGAACTTGGTGGTGCCGGAGAAGGCCGCAGCCCGGTATCCAATGTGTTGCTGATGGAAAATCTTGCCGCCGGTGATCTGTCCATGGCTGTAGCAGCGCTGGCGCCCTTGTCGGTGATCAACTGTCTGCTCGACTATGGTAATCGTGCGCAACAGGAGCGGGTGTTTCGGGTGCTCAACGGCAGCGCCTTTGTGCCGGCCGGCCTGGCGGTGCATGAGCCGGGTGTCGCCACCGATCCGCATGCGCCGGCAACCACCGCAACGAAGGCCGGTGACGGCTATGTGCTGCACGGCGCCAAGTCCATGGTGGCCTTTGGTGCCGACGCGCGTTTTATTGTTGTCACCGCATTGCTCGATGACGGGGTCGCTGCGTTTCTACTGGATACAGAAAACGCCCCCGAGGGGCTCTCCTTCGAGCCGGAGCAGTATATGGGGTTGCGTCCGCTACCGCTGTTTAAAATGACGCTGGACAAGATGTCGCTGCCAGAGAATGCGCGGCTGGACAAAGGTTTTTGTATCGATGGCTTTTTGCAGCGGGGCCGTATCGCGGCGGCGGCAATGGCAACCGGCACCTGTCAGGCGGTGTTGGACTACGTCGTGCCCTATGTGAATGAACGTGTCGCCTTTGGCGAACCCATCTCCAACCGTCAGGCCGTGGCCTTTATGGTCGCCGATATGGCCACCGAACTGGAAGCCATGCAATTGCTAAGCTGGCGCGCCGCAGCGCAACTGGAGCAGGGTGTGGATTGCGCGCGAGCAGCGTATCTGGCACAGCGCCACGCCAGCAAATATGGCATGAAGATCGGCACGGACGGCGTGCAATTGTTCGGTGGTCACGGCTTTATCCGCGAGCACCCGCTGGAAATGTGGTATCGCAATCTGCGCGCGGTGCCCCTGTTGGGAGGTTTGGTACTGGCATGATCAATCTCGAGTTACCGAAACATTTGCAGGATCTGCAAACCCTGTTGCGACAGTTCTCCAATGACGGTTTGCGCCCGCTGTCGCGCAAATACGACGATCTGGAACCCAAAGAGTTGCCTGAGGAATTGGGGCCGCTGTCCGAATTACTGGCCGCCGGGCGCAAACAACGCAGCGCGAAAAGCAATGCCGAAGAAAACGTTGATACGCCGCAGCCGGAGGTCCGCAACGGTACCAATCTGAGTACGGTCGTTGGTGCCGCGGAGCTGTGCTGGGGTGATCCGGCCTTGTTTCTTGCCATGCCGGCCATTGGTCTTGGCAATGCAGCGGTGGAGGCGGTCGCCACGCCTGAACAAAAACAGCAATGGGGCGAGCTCTATGCCGCCATGGCCATTACCGAACCCGGTTGTGGTTCCGACTCCGCCGCTATTCGTACCACTGCCACGCTGGATGGTGACCAATGGGTGATTAACGGCGAGAAGATCTTTGTCACCGACGGCTATCGCTGCAAGCAGGTGGTGGTCTGGGCCTCGCTGGATCCGGAGCTGGGTAAGGCGGCGATAAAATCCTTTCTGGTGCCCAAGGGAACGCCGGGCATGACCGTGACCCGGGTTGAGCACAAACTGGGGATGCGCGCGTCGGACACCGCACAGATTGTATTCGACAACTGCCGGGTGCCTCGCGCCAATCTGCTGGGTGACCCGGAGATTGCGAAAACCGCTGAGGCGCGCAAGAAGGCTTTCGGTGGCGTGATGCAGACCTTCGACAATACTCGCCCGGCGGTAGCGGCGCAGGGTATCGGCACGGCGCGAGCGGCACTGGATATCACCGAAGCGCTGCTGCGCGAGCGTGGCGTAGAGCTTGCTTACAATCGAGAATATGCCCGGCTAAGCGCGCTGGAAAATGACCTGTACGACCTGGAAGCCGAGTATGAGGCAGCGCGGTTGCTGGTGCTGAAAGCCGCGTGGATGGCGGACAACAAATTGCCCAATTCCAAAAATGCCTCGATGTGCAAGGCCAAAGCAGGGCGCATGGTTAACACCGTAACCCTGAAGTGCGTCGAGATCTGCGGGCAACTGGGCTACAGCAAAACCGAGCTGCTGGAAAAGCTGGCGCGGGATTCCAAAATCATCGACATCTACGAGGGTACCCAGCAGATTCAGCAGTTGATCGTGGCGCGGCAGGTGCTGGGCAAGTCGTCCTCGGAACTGAAATAGCCTCGTCGATGGATCGCGAGTTTACTGGCGGCTTATATACATCACGGTGTCCGGATACGGCTGGTTGCAAGTTAACTTCCGGATAACCCTACTATCCATTCATTGCTACTGGCAGATAGAGGTTGAATATGTCGACCAACACCCGGCAGTCTTATACCGACACCCCCATCGAAGTACGCAAATTTTCCCCTGATCTGGAGCATGTTGAGCGCTACCATACCGCCAACGATCCCTTTAAAACCCACTTCAGTACCGCCATGTCGATTACCTTTCCCGAGGGGGAGCGCTATTTCCTGCGCTCGGTGCTGGCTTATCGCGACGAGATCAGCGATCCGAAGTTGCAGGAAGACATCAAACAGTTTTGCGCTCAGGAAGCGCAGCATTCCCTGGTACACGACAAACTGAATGAAACGGCCAAGCGCTTTGGTTACCCTGTCAAAGCCATTGAGGCTGTGATTTCCAAGGTATTACGCGGCCGCACGGAGTGGGCGAAAACCAGTGCTTTCTGGAAACGATATAACCTGGCGGCGACAACGTGTCTGGAGCATTTTACCGCCATCCTTGCAAAGCAAGCCCTCACCCGACCCGACATTATTTTCAAGGATATGGACCCCGCCATCCGGGCGCTGTATCAATGGCACGCCGTGGAAGAGATAGAGCACCGTGCGGTGTCGTTTGATGTGTACAAAGCTACCGGCGGCAGTGCCCTTTTGCTGCGCATTGTGATGCTGATTACCAGTTTCATGTTTATCTTCACCAGTTTGCGCATCACCTATGTGTTGCTGCGCCACGATGGCGTGGCCTTCAAGTGGTCGACATGGAAGAGTGCCATTGGCTATCTGTTCTTGCCGCCGCAGGGCATGCTGTTTCGGGTTATTCCCGATTGGCTGACCTTCTTTTTGCCGGGCTTTCACCCCAGCAAATACCATGGCGATCTGGATACCCGGGCGGTACTGAATGAGGTCGGTGAATATCTGCAGCCTGTCGCCACGGTGTAATCGGAGGTCGTACGTGTCTCGAGGTCTACCCCGCGCCCGGTATTTCTTCTGTATCAAGCTACTCTTGGGAACATGCTTATGAGCACAGACAGCCTGGACATGTTGATTGTGGGCGCCGGTATTTCCGGCATCGGCGTCGCCTATCATTATCAAAAGCACTTCCCAAACAAAACCTGGCAGATCGTCGAATCGCGCGATGCACTGGGGGGTACCTGGGATTTGTTCCGCTATCCGGGCATACGCTCCGATTCGGATATGTACACCTTTGGTTATCAGTTCAAGCCCTGGACCTCGAACAAGGCAATCTCTCCCGGCGAAGATATTCTCGACTACCTGGGTGAAACCGTGCGCGAGTTTGGTATCGATAAAAACATCCGT
>JBFHCW010000013.1:0-22360 GCA_041585035.1 Litorivivens sp. | reverse complement strand
ACCGGAGTACCTGCATACCCTGAACGGCTCGGCGCTCGCCGTTGGCCGCACGCTGGTAGCAATACTCGAAAACTACCAGCAGGCCGATGGCAGTGTGGGTGTACCTGAGGTGCTGCGCCCCTATATGCAATGTGATGTGATGAAGGCGGACTGAATGGATTACCTGCCGCTATTTACCCGGGTCAGCGGCGCTCACTGTGTCGTTGTGGGCGGCGGCACCGTCGCCTTGCGCAAGGCCGGGGCGCTGGTTCGTGCCGGTGCCAGGGTGACCGCAATTGCGCCAGACATCTGCGATGAGTTAAAAGCACTTTGCCACGACAGTGGCGGGGCGGTCAGGGAACGTGCTTTTACAGACGACGACCTGGACCAGGCAATGCTGGTGATTGCCGCAACGGATGATGTGGGAGTCAATCGCGACGTTTCAGAGGCGGCTCAGTCACGCCAGATTCTGGTTAATGTGGTCGACCAGCCGGAGTTGTGCACGGTCATACTGCCGTCGATTGTCGATCGCTCTCCGCTGATCATCGCGGTGAGCAGCGGGGGGCGCAGCCCGGTACTGGCACGCTTACTGCGCGCCAAACTCGAATCTACGATTCCCGCCAGCTACGGCAAACTGACCGAATTGGTCGGCCAGTTTCGCGATCAGGTCAGAAAGCGCATTCCGGACTTTAACCAGCGCCGGGACTTCTGGGAGCATATCTTGCAGGGTCCGGTTGCCGAGCTGATGTTTGCCGGCCGCCGGGAGGCCGCCAGCGACATGCTGGAAGAGGAATTGCGCGAGGCAAAACCTGCCGCTCGCGGCGAAGTCTACCTGGTGGGCGCCGGTCCCGGTGATCCAGATCTTCTGACCTTCAAAGCACTGCGCCTGATGCAGAAAGCCGATGTGGTGCTGCACGATCGTCTGGTCGCGCCCCAGATTGTCGATCTTTGCCGCAAAGATGCCGAATATATTTACGTGGGCAAAGCCCGCTCCAATCACACCATGCCCCAGGACGACATCAATTCATTGCTGATCAAGCTGGCGAAAGAGGGCAAGCGGGTGTTGCGACTGAAGGGCGGTGATCCCTTTATTTTTGGCCGCGGCGGTGAAGAACTGGCCGGATTGGCGGAAGAGCGAATTCCCTTTCAGGTGGTGCCTGGTATAACCGCTGCCGCGGGCTGTGCCAGTTACTCCGGCATTCCACTGACTCATCGCGACTATGCCCAGTCTGTGCGCTTTGTTACCGGCCACCTGAAAGACAACAGCATGAATCTGCCCTGGCAGGAGTTGGTGCACAAACAGCAGACCGTCGTGTTTTATATGGGGCTACAAGGTCTGGACATCATCTGTCGTGAAATGATCGCCCACGGCCGCGAGCCGGAAACCCCCATCGCGCTGATCCAACAGGGAACGACACCCAATCACAAAGTGCTGGTGGGTACCCTCGCGACTATGCCCGCTTTGGTGGCGCAGGAAGAGGTTGCCGCCCCGACCCTGATTATCGTTGGCGAGGTGGTTAAATTGCGCGAGCAACTGGCCTGGTACGAGACACCACAGCAGGAGGCCATCTCCACGACAAAACCGACACAGGAAGGGCAATGAGTTACGACTACGACCTGTTTGTTATCGGCGCCGGTTCCGGTGGTGTACGCGCCGCACGCATGGCTTCCGGTTACGGCGCTAAAGTGGCAATAGCGGAGGAGCGCTATCTCGGTGGCACCTGCGTAAATGTGGGCTGTGTTCCGAAAAAGCTGTTCAGTTACGCGGCTCACGTATCGAGTGAGGTTCATAACGCGGCGTCTCTGGGCTGGAAAATCGAGCCCCCAACACTCGACTGGCCAACATTGCGCGACAATAAAACCCGGGAAATAGAGCGTCTCAATGGCGTCTACCAAAATATTCTCGGCAATGCCGATGTCGAGATCATTCGTGGTCACGCCACACTGGCAGGGCCGAATCAGGTTGAAATTAACGGCGAGCAATATCGCTGCAAGCATATCCTGCTGGCGGTGGGCGGCTGGCCGTACCTGCCGGATATTCCGGGTGCCGAGCACGGCATCTCTTCCAATGAGATTTTCTACCTCGATAAGCTGCCGGAAAAAGCGGTTGTTGTCGGTGGCGGTTATATTGCCTGCGAATTTGCCAGCATCCTGAACGGCCTTGGTGTGGCCACGACCCAGCTCTATCGTCGCGATCTGTTTCTGCGGGGTTTCGATACCGAGATTCGCGAGATCCTGGCCGAAGAAATGCGCCGCGAGGGTGTCGATATCCGCTTTAACAGCAACCCGGCGCGGATTGATAAGCAGGGCGATCAGCTGCAGGTCACGCTGGAAAGTGGCGAGACACTGGACACCGGCCTGGTGCTGTTTGCCACAGGTCGCAAACCGCTATTGGAAGGTTTGGGGCTCGATACGGTCGAGGTCGCCCTGAATGACGCGGGTTATATCGCGGTCAACGATCAGTTTGAAACCACCCAGCCGGGCATCTATGCGCTGGGTGATGTAACCGGCGGCATCGAATTAACCCCCGTTGCTTTGGCCGAGGGCATGGCGCTGGCTGCCAATCTATTCAATGGCGAGCAGCGGCGCATGGATTACGATCATATCGCTACGGCTATTTTCAGCCACCCGAATGTCGCAACCGTCGGTTTAAGCGAGGAAGAAGCCCTCGCGCGCTGCGGCAAGGTGGACGTTTATACCTCGCGGTTTCGCCACCTCAAACATACGCTGGGCGATCATCAGGGCAAGGTTTTTCTGAAGCTGCTGGTCGATCACGCCAGCCAGAAAGTGGTCGGCGCGCATATGCTCGGCGATGAAGCGGCCGAAGTCATACAGGGAATGGCGATAGCCTTGAAGATGGGGGCGACCAAAGCCGATTTTGACGCCACGGTGGGCATCCATCCGTCGGTCGCAGAGGAGTTTGTGACCATGCGCTCGGTAACCCGAACCCGCGACAGCGACTAGCCTTTGAGCCGTGCGCCACCGTTCTGTGGCGCATTAACAGCGTTTAGCGAACGGTTTTAGCGACCTGAGACTTCGCGAAGACCGGCATGCTGTCTACCAGAATATGACTGGCTTCAACCAGCAGAGGATCGGGCTCTTCCTTCTTGTCCTCGCCGTCTTCACTGTCTTTTGTTTCCGCCTCTTCATCGTCGTCGTCAAGCTTTGCCAGCGGCGGCAGACCTTTTGCCACACGGCGCTTGTTCTCAATCGTCAATTGCAGCTTGCGGCGTTCGTCGCGCTGTTTGCGGCGCAACTCTTCGTTCAATGACAGCTTCTTCACATTCCGGAACTCGTCCATCTGTTCAAGCTGCTCATTCAGGAAGCGAAAATCCGGGTCTTCGCTGACGCGCTTGCGGTGCTCTTTACGCAGACGGGGAATTTCCGAATTAATGTCAAAGTAGGTGTGGTGGTATACCGGCGCAATGGTATCCCAGGGCAGGGCATTCTCGAGCGTGCTCTCACCGACCACTTCCTTGTCGTAAATTGCCGGGAACTCAATATCGGGAACAACGCCATTGTGCTGCGTGCTTTCGCCGGAGATACGATAAAATTTTGACTCGGTGATTTTCAGCTGGCCGTGTTGCAGGGGGTTGATCGACTGCACCGTGCCCTTGCCGAAGGACTGATTGCCAATCACGACACCACGCTGATAGTCCTGGATCGCGCCGGCGAATATTTCGGATGCCGATGCACTCATGCGATTAATCAGCACGGCCAGTGGGCCATCGTAGAAATCGCTGCTGCGCCGCTTGCCTTCACGTTTGACCCAGGCATTGGCAAACCGGATCTGAACCGTTGGCCCGGATTCGATAAACAAGCCGGTCAGCGCATTGGCTTCCGCCAGCGAACCACCGCCGTTGTCACGCAGATCAATAATGATACCTTCTGCGCCGTCGGCCAGCAGTTCCTTCATCAGGCGCTCGGTGTCGCGGGTGGAACTGCGGAAATCCGGGTCGCCCCGGCGCAGCGCCTCAAAATCCAGATAGAAAGCCGGAATGCTGATCACGCCCACCTTGACGACACGGCCGTCGCGATAAACCTGAATCATCTTTTTCTGGGCGCTTTGCTCTTCCAGTTTGACCTCGTTGCGCTCGATGGTAATGGTCTTGCGAACTTCCTCGCTTTGCGACACGGCCGGTATAACCTGCAATCGCACAAAGGTGCCCTTGGGGCCGCGAATCAGGTCGACTACGTCATCCAAGCGCCAGCCAATGACATCCTTGAATTCGCCGTTCTTGCCCTCGGCCACAGCGATAATCCGGTCGGCCGGATGCAGCTGGCCGTTTTTGTCGGCCGGACCAGCGGGAACGAGGCGCACGACCTTGGTGTACTCATCATCGGACTGCAAAACGGCGCCGATACCTTCCAGTTTCAGGCTCATATTGATCTGGAAGTTTTCGGAAATACGGGGCGAGAAATAATCCGTGTGGGGGTCGTAAATCGAGGCGAGGGCGTTCATGTAGTACTGGAATACGTCTTCGCTGGTGGATTGCTCGACCCGTGACAACTGATTGGCGTAACGCTTAAGCAGCAGTTCCAGTGAATCCTTCTCTTCCTTGCCAGAGAGCTTGAGCGACAGCACCCGATTCTTGATCTGCTTGCGCCAAAGGTCGTCGGCTTCGCGGGCGTTGGCAGGCCACTTGGCGTCCTTGCGGTCCAGCTCCAGCTCTTCGTCGGTAGAAAAATCAAAGGCCTTCACCATCGCCGGAAGCTCGCCAATCGTTTTGTCGAGCCGCTCGGTCAGGCGCTTGTGGTAGCGGTTGTAGATAGCGAAGCCCGCGCTGAGCTCACCTTTCTTCAGCTCGTCGTCCAGTTGGCTGCGCAGGCGCTGAAATTCGTCGATATCCGATTGCAGGAAAAACAGCTTTCCCGGATCCAGTGTTTTTAAGAAGGTGTCTAACAGCAGCCCGGAGGTTTTGTCATCGAGCTTGAGGTTGACGTAGTGCTCCTGCTCCAGCTGCTTGACGATCATTTTCGCGGTTTGCGACTGAACGGCCGTCGGCTGCAGTGGAGACACCGCCTCTACGGCCGCCAAGCCAGGGCTCGACAGGACGATCAGGGCAGACAGCACCAGGGTCAATCTTGAAAGGCGTTTAAATCTCATAAGTGTTTGCTTTATCTGACTTCGTTGCTTGATTGCTATAGTAGCGCCACCGTTCGGGCGGGTCACCCGTTGCCGCTCTGGTCGAGCTCAAAAGCGGCAATACTCCCGAATATCTTTTTACTGAAATAGCTTAGGGCTTAAACATATATTTAGCATCACATAATGATCGTAACATGCTGTTTAGTCTTTAAATGCGAGTCGCAAAGTGACGAAAAAAGTGCTTCCAATGCCTGGCGCGGACGTCACGCTGACACTGCCGCGATGCCGCTCCACCAGTTTTTTCACAATGGCCAGACCGATACCTGAGCCTTCGGATTCGTCCGAGTTGCCGCCCCGCTTGAAGGTGCCGAATATCTGTTCAAGGTACTGGTCTTCTATACCAATGCCGTTGTCTTCCACCGCAATCGTGGTCGTTTGGCCATCGTTGCTGTGTTCATAGATACGAATGTGGGGTTTTCGTTCCGATCGGTAGCGAATGGCATTCTGAATCAGGTTCTGGAAAACCCGCTGCAGCCCATTTCGGTCGCCAGTAACCACTGGCAGGGGCTCAACGACAATCGCCGCATCGTAGTCTCGGATCATTGCCAACAGGTCGCTCTGGATCTGGTTTATGCAATCCCCCATATCCAGCGGTTCCAGTTCAAGCGCGGTGCTGCCAGCCCGCGAATAGGCGAGCATATCATTAATCAAAAGGCTCATGCGCTGGGCCGCTTTCTTGATATAGCCCAGATCGGTCGCCGCATTCTCGGATAAATCAGGTCCCAGATCGTCTTCAAGAAAATCGCAGAAGCAGATCAGGGTTCGCAGCGGCTCCTGCAGGTCGTGGCTAGCGACAAAGGAAAACTCTTCCAGCTCTTCATTGATCTGCTTAATTCGCTCGGTCTGCTCACGCTGTAGCCGGTCGACAACCTGGCGACGGGAGATGTCGCTGAAGACGATAACCGCGCCAATAACCTCACCATTTTCTTCAATGGGGTTACTGATGTACTCAACCGGTATTGCGCTGCCGTCTTTGCGCCAAAAGACCTCATTGTCGATGCGGCAGCTTTCGCCGTGAGTCAGCGTTCGATAGATAGGGCAGTCATGCAGCGGAAATTCACGGCCATCCTGGTAGTGGTGATGAAGCAAGTGGTGCGCGTTCTGACCCTGAAATTCAGCTTGCGAGAAGCCCAGCAGCTCTTCGGCCGCCGGGTTGGCAAACGTGATTTTCCCGTCCCGATCCAGTCCGTAGATGCCGTCGCCGACGTTTTCCAGTATCCGGCTGACGCGCTGTCGACTGTCCTCGATCTCGCGCTCATAGCGTTTCTGGGTGGTAATATCCTCGGCCAGTCCAAGAATGTATTTCACCTCTCCGGTGTCGGGATCGGCAATCGGTACCTTGGTGCTTTGAAACCAATGGGTTTCACCGCCAAGGTCCATTGATGCTACTTCGTGAACAATTTCACCGCGTCTGACGACCCGGTCATCACCGGTTCTGTCGCTCTCCAGGCTGTGCTCACCGAAGACTTCTTCGTTGGTTTTGCCTATCAGTTCAGTTGTTTCTTTGCGCACCGCTTCTTGGCTTGAATGGTTTGCCCTCAAGAAGCGTCGGGTCTTCCCATCCTTGATGTATAGAAGCATCGGCAGGTTGTCGATAATGCTCTCAAGAAACTCCCGCTCTTGGCGCAGCTCTCGCGTTTTCAGTGACACCAGAGCCTCGGCGGCTTGATGGGCGCCGGTGGAGCTGATGATCAGCATGCTGACCGCGCCGATGATGATAAATCCACCAAAGATCAACGGCGCAAGACGAGAGGTCATCTGGCTGGCGATAATCTGGCTGTCAAACCAGCTTTCAAGCTGTAGCTCGCGGTCGAGGTAATCCAACGCCTGAGTCTGGAGGAAATCGGTCTGGGGCCTGACGGCTTCTGATGTGAACAGTACTGTGCCGCTGGTCTTGTCAGTGAGGCGATAGCCGATACCGGCTTCTTCCGCCAGCGTCAGCAGCGGGGCGACCAACTGGTCAATCCGGACAATACTGAAGACAGCATGTCCTGAACCCCCGGATGAGATGGGGGATGCCAATACATAAATCTGTTCAACTTTTTCAGTGCCCGCCATTTCAAGTGGGCCGGCTGTCGTCACGGTATTGCTCGACAAGGCGCGTTCGATTGCGCTGCGCCTTTTTTCCTCCGACAAGAGGTCGAACCCGAATGCTCCGGGGTGACGTTCAGACGGTTCGACATAAAGCAGCGGCTGATAGTGCTCGCGCACCGAGACGGGCGTCTCACCCTGTGCAGTTATTTGGTAGAGCTGGTAGTTATCCAGGCCTTCGCGACGGGCTTTAGCGATAAACCGGTCTTTATCCTCATGCGCCACTCGCGGGGCCCAACCCAGGGTAGGAGGGGAGTCCATTGCCGTCGTAATGGCCTTGTAGAATAGCCGGAACTCCTCTCGACTGACCTTATATGATACTTCAAAAAGGCCATCTACATAGCTGAGTATATTGGTTTTTTTCTCTAGAAAGTCGGCGAGGTAACTGTAGCCCAGCTGGCTCCGGACCTGAAGGTTGGATCGAAGTTCTGACTCAACCTGGTTTTTCCCCGAGGTGTAGGCTCCGGTCAGAAAGACAAACATACCAATGGCTGGCAAGCAGATCAGCAGCTTCCGGCGACGGGCTATCAGCGCGTTATCTTGCAGAAGGACGAGGGTGATAGGAGCGAAAACCACGATCCCAAGGCAGTCGCCCAGCCACCAGTTTATCCAGTTGGGTAGCACGCTGCTCGCGGCGATGCTTCCGGAGAGATACAGCACAGCATTGCCGAAGGTGGCGGAAATCAGAGAGGCCGCAGCCCCACCGACAATAATCAGGAAGCCGAGTTGCCTGAGGGTCACCAGGTTCCAGGGCGGTTGGGTCCAGCGCATAACAACCTTTGCGCCTATCACCGCCTGAAGGGAGGAACCCGTCGCAATGAGAAAGGGAACTAGTAAGGCCGCGGACTCACCGGGCTGTGCCACCTGCAGATTGGCCAGAAATGAACCCAGCAGCACACCCAGCGCCATCGGCGTACCCCAGAGCATCACCGCCGCTAACGCCAGCCCGGAGGGTGGCCAGATTGCCGTGGCGTAGCCGGGGGGAATGGCAAAGATCAATCCGAGTTTTGCGAACAGATAGTACGAAACTGCCAGCAGCAGGATACGCAGAAGGGTGCGGTGCAAAGAGGTGTTCTCGGTCGGTATTGTCTGGGGCAAGCCTGCCTCCACCGGGGACTGAATAGGGGTAGCGTCTAATTATTGTTGCAGTCTAGCCTATTTTCAGCCCTTAGGCGGTACCGAGTTCCTTAATGCAGCCGTCATTGACCACCATGCCGTGTTCACCGTAGGTGGCATGGCGCGGTTTTCCGTGAAGGATTTCCAGCCCACGGTTAACAAACTGGGCTTGCGCCTGAATACTCGCGCCTGCCTGCTGATTCATCGCATGGCATTCGGCCAGAAGCTGCATGGCGGAGTTCCAGTCGCTATCGGCCAGGTTACCCTGACCGTGGTCGTTAAACAGGGCTTCGACCGCGTTTTTGTCGCGCTCGTTGACACCGATGTCGGCGAACATGCGCGAGCGAACCCGAACCAGCTGGTCCAAATGGTCTGCGTAGCGAATTTTGCGGTCGGCTATTTCCAGTAACGCAGTTTTGTCACTTTGCGCCAGGGCATCAGATTCTTCCGCGAGCACACCTTTGAATTGATGTATGGCCGCGATAACGTCTCGGGTAATGCTGATCAGGTCGGTAGTGCGCGTCACCGGTTTATCCTCTCATTCATCGTTCCGTCGATCGTGTAGTGTGTAGACAAAGCTAATCAAGTTCAGGAATGGCTATTCAGGCCTGCAGCAGATGCTCAAGGTCAATCACCGCCTTGGCAATACGCTCGGCGTTAACCGAATACTCACCGCTTTGAATGGCCGCCTTGACCTGCTCCACCTTTTCACGGTCGATGTCTCCGGTTTCATTGACTTTGCCCTGCAGCTGCTCGTAGGTAGAGACCCCACGGCTGGCGGTCTCTGCCGGCACAGCGGCGGGCTGCTGGCTTTCGCCTTCGGAAGCGGCCGCGGGGCGGCTATTTGCGGGCTCCAGTCTGCGTGACTGGGGCATTCCGGAGTTGTCTATTTTGTCTACCATGATCCTGGTCGCCTGTCTGTTCGCGCCTACATTACAGTTATCGGCGCTTTTTCAAAAATCTTTAACCCTAAAGAAGGATTTCGACGGTCTCGCCGGAGCGGACAATCCCTTCTACCACGCGGCCTGAGTTCACATTGCGCACGGTAATGCGCTCACCCAGGCTGGCCTTGCTGGTGGCCACCCCGGCCATGGTCACACCGACGGCGCCACTGCGCGCCAGAATCTTGACTGACTGGCCCCGTTTGATCATCACCGCCGACTCCACCATATTCGGGCTGATAACGGCGCCTTGCGGTATGGCGCGGCTAACCCGGTAGCCGCCATCGCGCTGTAAATCGCTGATATAGCCGTAACCCATTGCCGACACTTCGCGCCGTACCACCTGAACATCCTGTTGGCTAAGCACTGAGCCGGCGGGAAGCGGGCGGTTTGCTACCAGCGCATTGGCATAGGCGGTGATGTTCACCGGGATATAAACCTTCCAGCCCGCGCTGCCCTGGCAACGAACACCGACAGTCGTGCGTCGCCTGATCTGTGCCCGGGCCGGCAAAAAAGCCTTTAAGGGGCCATCACAGCGGGGCAGGCGGCTGCGGCTGTCGAGTCGACCGGCTTCAATTTTGTGTTCGTGAGTCTTCCACGGGTTGCGGGCGGCAATATACCGCTCTGCAGCGCCGCGAATACTGCTCTCACTCTGCAAACCTTCTGCTCCAGCAGGAATCGCCACAAACAACGCGGCAAGCGCACACAGCATGTTGTGGCGGCGCGGCGCGCTTGGCTGTGTTCTCCCGTATTTGCTCATGGCCTGACCCTCGTGTGTTTTAGCGACCGCCAAAAAAATGTCGCGTTTACAAGACGGGAGCAATTAGTGTGCCAATCAATAAATGTCAGCGCCATGATTTATATAAAAGGGAGCAGAAAGCGGCCGACAGAGAATTGCCGGCCGGGCGGCAAGCCCTTGCCGCTCGCCAAAAAAATCCCGGGCCGGAATTTTGGCGGGAAAAAGTAAGTCTTTGTATTTAAATGATATTTCAAAGTGGCACGGCTGTTGCAGTGAACCTTGCGGAAGCAGCTTGCCATGCAATGTCGGAGGAATCTGACAAGAACATCGGCAGGCGACAACAGAACTTTAGGACATTTGTTATGCCACTGAACTTTGACACAGCGCTAGGCGTTCACGAACGCGCTCTCTATACGAGAGCAAAGCGTACCGAGGTTCTGGGCGCCAATATGGCCAATGTGGACACGCCAGGGTACCAGGCACGAGATCTGGACTTTCGCGCAGCCCTTGATAGCGCGCAACAGCAGAATTTAAGCGTAAGCCGCACCCGCTCAAACCATATACAGCCCGATGGCGGCGCGGCGGCACTGGAAGCCCAGCTCAAATACCGTGTGCCAAACCAGCCCAGTCTCGACGGCAATACGGTTGAACTGCACATAGAGCAGGCTCAGTTTGCCGACAACGCGGTGCGCTACCAGGCGACGCTGACTTTTCTCGGCAGCAAATTCAGTGGACTGAAAGATGCCCTTACCGGAGGTCGATAACCATGTTTAAAGTCCTTGATATCGCCGGTTCAGCGATGAACGCCCAGCTGGTGAGATTGAACACCACGGCCAGCAACATGGCCAATGCTGACTCGGTAGCCACCACAGAAGCCGAAGCCTACCGGGCCAAACAGCCCGTATTTGCCGCGCTGCTGCAGGAAACCGCCAATGCTGCGGGTGTGCAGGTCACCGGCATTGTGGAAAGCCAGGCCCCGGTTATCAAGCGCTATGAGCCCGGCAATCCGATGGCAGACGCCGACGGCTATGTCTTTGGCTCCAATGTGAACGAGGTAGAGGAAATGGCCAATATGATTTCCGCCTCCCGCTCGTTCCAGAACAACTCCGAAGTATTCAACACCTCCAAAGATTTGATGATGCGCACCCTGCAGCTCGGACGATAAGGACTGAACCATGGAATTGAGAACGATCAGCGACATCCAGTCCCTGCAGGCCCAGAACGGCCAGCTGGGCAAGGAAAACCTGGGGCAGACCGAGTTCATGAAGCTCATGCTGGCGCAGATGCAGAACCAGGATCCGTTTAAACCGGTCGACAATGCGGAGTTTCTCGGCCAAATGGCACAGTTCAGCACCGTGAGTGGCATTTCTGAAATCAACCAATCGATGGCCTCACTGGCGGACTCACTGAAGTCCTCGCAAATGCTGAATGCCGCTTCGCTGGTTGATAAGACGGCACTGGTCGCTTCACCCAGTGCTCCCTTCGACGGTAGCACCGCCATCCGTGGTCGGGTAGAGCTGCCAGCCTCCACGTCCGGTGTGCAGGTGGAAGTGGTGAAATCCAATGGCGAAGTGGTTCGCCGCATGTCGCTGGGGCCACAGGCCGCCGGCACGGTGGATTACACCTGGGACGGTCGCGATAACGGTGGTAACAGCGTACCGGCCGGGGAATACCAGTTGAAGGTGAGCTACTTCGCTGGCAACCAGCAAGAAGCACTGGAAAACCATATTCACGCACAAATTACGAGCGTCAGCCTGCCTTCACAGGGTGGCAGCGCCAACATCGAACTCAAAGGGCTGGGCCAGTACCAGCTCTCTGACGTCAAAAGCATCAGCTAGCCAGGAGAGCCACTATGAGCTTTGATATCGCAGTAACCGGCCTTAACGCCGCATCCAAACTTCTGGATACCACCGCCAACAATATCGCCAACGTCGGCACCACCGGCTTCAAACGTTCCAAGGCCGTTTTCTCCGATGTGTTTGCCAGTTCGATTACCGACTCGAGCGCCACCCAGACCGGTTCCGGGGTGAAGCTGGCGAAAATCTCCCAGCAGTTTTCCCAGGGTAACGTTTCGCTGACCAACAACAACATGGATCTGGCGATCAACGGTGACGGCTTTTTTACGCTGAGCAGCGTCGATAAAGGTCTGGTTTACACCCGCGCCGGTGAATTCAGCGTCGACAAGGACGGTTTTGTTGTAAACAGTAACCTCAACCGCCTGCAGATTTTCCCGTCGACCGGTAATGGCTCCTTCGCCAGCGGCTCGTTGGTCGATCTGCAACTGGAAAACTCAACCTTTCCGCCGCAGGCGACCTCAAACGCTACGATCGGCCTGAACCTGCCGTCAGGTGCGAGTGTGCCGGGAACCGGCCCCTTTGACCCCAATAACCTCAATACCTTCAATCACTCGTCGTCGATGACCATTTACGATTCTCAGGGTTCATCGCACGCAGCAACGACCTACTATGTGAAAGATGCAGCCCCCAACAGCTGGAGCCAGTATCTGTACATCGACGGTACCGCTGTGGGTGGCGCCAACACCATGGTGTTTGACGGCGCCGGCGTGCTGCAGACCCCCGCCACAGGCCAGTTTACCTATCCCGCCTACACGCCCACCAACGGCGCCGGTGATATCAACCTGACGGCTGATTTTTCCAGCTCCACACAGTACGGCACCGATTTTGTGGTCAACAGCCTGTCTCAGGACGGCTTTGAATCCGGCATTCTCAGCGGTGTAGAAATCGATGCGAACGGCGTGGTCTCGGCGCGTTACTCCAATCAGGCCTCAGAGCAACTGGGCAAGGTCGCCATCACCCTGTTCAACAACCCGCAGGGCTTGCAGCAGGCCGGTAACAACACCTGGACCGAGACCTTTACCGCCGGCGCTGGCCGCCTGGGTGAGCCGGGCACCTCAAACTTCGGTTTGATCCAGTCCAGCGCGCTGGAAAGCTCGAATGTGGACCTGTCTGCCGAACTGGTGGAAATGGTCACCGCCCAGCGCAACTTTCAGGCAAACGCCCAGGTGATCTCGACGGCTGACCAGATCACTCAGGCCATCCTGAATATCCGCTAACTCTCGAGTGAGTAACGACGATGGATAAATTATTGTATTTGGGAATGACCGGTGCCAAGCAGACCTCGCTGGCGCAGGCGACCAATGCCAATAATTTGGCAAACGTATCCACCACGGGCTTTCGCGCCGATTTCAACAGTCTGTTCGCCGAACAGATTGCCGGCGCTGGCCTGCCCAGCCGCAGTAACTCCGTGGCCTACGAGAAGGGTATCGATACCAGCTCGGGCAGCCTGCAGCACACCGGCCGCACCCTCGATATTGCAGTTAGCGGTGACGGCTGGTTTGCGGTACAGACGCCGGATGGCCGCGAAGCCTATACCCGTCGCGGGGATCTGCAGCTCACCTCCGACGGCCAGTTGCTGACCGGGCAGGGGCATAACCTGCTGGGTGACGGTGGCCCCATCGCGATTCCCGAACACAGCAGTCTCAGCATTGGCGGTGACGGCAGTATTTCCATCGTGCCGCTGGGGCAGGGACCTGACACCCAGATTGTCATCGACCGGATTCGCCTGGTCTCACTCGACGCCTCACAGCTGGAGAAAGGTGAAGACGGCCTGATTCGCCAGCGCGATGGCGGTGAGGGGGTTAACGATGCCGGACTGAAACTGGTGTCCGGCGCGCTCGAATCGTCGAACGTCAATGCTGTTGATTCGATGGTGCGCATGATTCAGCTGGCGCGTCGCTATGAAATGGACGTGAAAATGATGAGCACTGCCGGTGAGGTAGCCGACGCCGGCGCAAGCCTGATGCGTCTCTCATAGCCTTTTTAAGTACAGGAGTACAACCGTGAATCCATCACTCTGGGTAGCCAAAACCGGTCTCGACGCACAACAGACGCGGATGCAGGTGGTCAGCCACAACCTCGCCAACGCCAACACGGTCGGCTTTAAAAAGGGCAGGGCATCCTTTGAAGACCTGCTTTATCAGAACGTTCGCCAGGTCGGCAGCCAAACCTCACAGCAAACTCGCTCGGCGACCGGTTTGCACCTTGGAACCGGTGTCAGGGTGGTCTCCACCGAGAAGGTATTCACGCAGGGCACCGTCGCCCAGACCGGCAACTCGCTGGATATGGCCATCGACGGCCGCGGCTTTTTCCAGATCACACTGCCCGACGGCACACCGGCCTACACCCGAACCGGCGAATTTCAGCTCGATGATCAGGGCCAGGTGGTCACCCCGGCCGGGCATGTGGTTGAGCCCGGCATAACCATTCCCCAAGGGGCGCAGGCTCTCAGTGTTGGCTCTGACGGCACGGTCACCGTTCAGCTGGCTGGCGGCAGCGCGCCGGTTCAGGTGGGTACCTTCCAGCTGGTGGACTTCGTCAACCCGGAAGGGCTGGAGCCTATGGGTGAAAACCTCTACCTCGAATCCGCCTCCAGCGGTACCGCCACTACCGGCACACCCGGCCTGAGCGGTCTGGGCACGATCATGGCCGGCGCGCTGGAAACCTCCAACGTGAATGTGGTGGAAGAGCTGGTCAATATGATCGAAACCCAGCGCGCCTACGAAATGAATTCCAAGGCCATCTCGACCAGCGATCAGATGATGCAATATCTGAACAACAACCTGTAGGAGAGCCGGCTGATGTATCGTGTAGTTGCCCTTGTTTCAGCACTGTTTCTGGCCGCTTGTAGCAGCGCGCCGGACAAAGAGCCGGTAGACGACAACGCAGAGATTATGCGGGGCGTCAAAGAGCGCAGTGCCGACAATGCGGGCTCCATCTACATGGCATCGCGCGGGCTGAACCTGTTTCTCGATCGCCGCGCCAGACAGGTTGGCGACTCCATCACCATAACGCTGCTGGAACAGACTGATGCGTCAAAGCAGTCCAGCACCTCTACCGCCAAAGAGCAGTCCAATTCCATTCCCGGCGTGACCTTGTTCGGCCGCGGTGTCACCAAAGACGGGATTCCGATATTGGAAACGGCCATCGAGGCCGATCAGGAATTTGCCGGGCAGGGCTCCTCATCCCAGAGCAACAGTTTGACCGGCAGCATCACGGTCACTGTTGGTGAGGTTTTGCCTAACGGCAACCTGCTGGTGCGCGGCGAGAAATGGGTGACCATCAATCAGGGCGAAGAATTTATCCGGGTCACCGGCGTTGTGCGACCTGAAGACATTGGCGCCGACAATTCCGTGCCGTCCTTCAAGCTGGCAGATGCCCGTATTACCTACAGCGGCAAAGGCGCTATCGCCGATGCCAACCGCATGGGCTGGCTGGGGCGTTTCTTCCAGTCGGTTTTGTCCCCGTTTTAGAGTGTAAACACTATGTACAAGACGCTGATCGTTGCTCTGTTTAGTCTGATTCTCTCGGCCGAATTGTCCGCCGAGCGGGTCAAGGATCTGGTCGATGTCGCCGGCGTACGAAGCAACCAGCTGGTCGGTTACGGTTTGGTGGTGGGCCTGAACGGTACCGGTGACCAGACCAGTCAGGCGCCGTTTACCATCCAGAGCATCAAGAACATGCTGTCCAACTTTGGCGTGCGCGTACCGGACAATGTGAACCCGCAGCTGAAAAACGTGGCGGCCGTATCCTTGCACGCCTCCTTGCCTGCGTTCGCCAAACCCGGACAGGCAATTGACGTCACCGTGTCGTCCATCGGTAATGCCTCCAGTCTGCGCGGTGGCAGTTTGTTGATGGCGCCGCTGATGGGCGCAGACGGTCAGGTGTACGCCATGGCTCAGGGTAGCCTTCTGGTGGGTGGATTGGGCGTACAAGGCCGCGATGGCTCGCGGGTCTCGGTAAACATTCCCAGTGCCGGCCGTATTCCTAACGGCGCAACCGTGGAGCGCCCGGCACCGAGCAGCATGACCGCAGACGGCACTATCTGGCTTAACCTGAAGATTCCCGATTTCACCACAGCACATCGTCTGGCCGAAGAGATCAATGAAGCCTACGGCCCGATGGCGGCCGAAGCCATCGACGCTACCTCGGTTCGCGTGGCCGGGCCCAAGCAGAAATCAAACTATGTCACCTTTATCTCCATGCTGGAGAACCTGGAGGTGAGTCCCGGTGAAGCGCCGGCCCGGGTGGTCGTTAACTCGCGCTCCGGCACCGTGGTCATTGGCGGCAATGTGCGGGTGATGCCGGCGGCGGTCAGTCACGGCTCATTGACGGTGTCCATTGCCGAGGGTGCTACCGTCAGCCAGCCGGGTGCCTTCTCGGAAGGGCAGACCGTGGTAATCCCGGATTCCGGTATTGAAGTGGAACAGGAAGAATCACGAATGTTCCTGCTGGAAACCGGTGTCACATTGGAAGAAATCGTGAAAGCCATTAACAACGTGGGGGCTGCGCCCGGCGATCTCGTGGCCATTCTTGAAGCCCTCAGTCAAGCGGGTGCCCTGCGCGCAGAGCTGGTGGTTATCTGATGGAAATCAGCAGCGGCAAGCAGCACTTCAGCTACCACGATTTCGGCGGTTTTGCCGAGATGCGGCGGCAGGCGCAAAACCCCGAAGGGGAGGGCGCCAAGGCCGCGGCAAAACAGTTTGAATCGATTTTTGTGCAGATGATGCTCAAGGAAATGCGCGATACCTTGCCCGAAGGGGGATTGTTTGACGATAAGTCCCTGCGTTTTTACCAGGACATGATGGACAAGGAACTCTCCCAAACCCTGGTTGCCGGCGGTGGCATTGGCCTGGCCGATGTGATTGAGCGGCAATTGACCTTTAGCCCCGAAGCCGATGCCCTGCGCGGCTCGCTGCCCCTGACGGGCGATCAAACCGGTCGCCAGATAAAGGAACCCGCCAATGAACGTTAAGTCAGCCAGCCGCGCTGAGTGGAGGTTCTGAAATGGCCGATATGATGAATTCCGCGCTGTCGGCGATTGTCAGCTACCAGCGCGCGCTGGCCACTACCAGCCACAACATAGCCAACGTCAACACCGAAGGTTACAGCCGACAGACCGTGTCGCTGGGCACGAACGTACCGCAAAACTTCGGGTTTGGGGCCATTGGCAGCGGCGTCAAGGTCAGCAGCATCGAGCGGGAGTTTGACCAGTTTGTGCTCGACCAGATGCGCAGTTCCAGCAGCGCCTATCATCAGGCTCAGGCCTTTACCGATCTGGCCTCTCAGGTAGACGGGCTGTTGTCTGACCCGAACAACGGCGTGTCGGCAGGGCTCTCAGCGTTTTTCAATTCGCTGCAGTTGCTGGCGGACGATCCCAGCTCGATACCGGCGCGTCAGGCGGTACTGGCCGAAGCCGATGTATTGACCAGCCGACTGGCAACGCTGTCCGGTCAATTCAGCGGTATCAGCCAGGAGATCAACACCCGGCTGCGCTCGTCGGTTGAGGAAATCAACGGGCTTACCGCCCGAATCGCCGAGCTTAACGAATCGATTACCGCGGCCCGCGCCCAAACCGGCGGCAACCCGCCCAACGATCTGCTCGATCAGCGCGATCAGGCATTGCTGGAGCTGTCCAGCTATATGGACATCAAGGTGGTCAAGCAGGATGGCAACACGATCAATGTGTTTACCAGTACCGGTGAATCCATTGTCCTGAACAACCGCAGCATGAACCTTGGAACCAGCAGCAATGAATATCAGCCAACCCGGCTGGAGGTGACCCTCACCGGCGATCAGGGTACCCGTGAGATCAGTTCACTGATTCGCGGTGGCAGTCTTGGCGGCGTGCTGAATTTCCGCTCTGAGCTGATGGACCCCTCCATTGCCCAATTGGGGCAGTTAAGTTACGGGCTCGCCGAAACGGTCAACGCCCAGCACAATGCCGGCATGACCCTGAATAGCGCGCTGGGCGGGGATTTTTTCACCCTGGCCGCCCCTGAGGGCATTGGGTCGCGCGCCAATACCGGCGGTGCCCTGGTCACGGTAGCGGTAACGGATGTTGGTGAACTCACCACCGACAATTACCTGCTGCAATACAATGGCACCAGCTATCAAATGCTCAATGCGCGTACCGGCGATCCGGTGACCACCACGGGCACAGGCACCGTGGGCGATCCGCTGCTGGCCGAAGGCATCAGTATCTCCCTCAGCACAACGCCCAACGCCGGTGACCGCTTTCTGATCCAGCCCACCGCCAAAATGAGCGGCAGCCTGGCGCTGGCGGTCACCCGGCCCGACGATATAGCCGCCGCTGCCGCGACCCGCGTGGGCGCCGACCCTGCCAATCGCGGTGATGCGGCACTGGTGTCCTCGTCCGTCATCGACGCGAGTGATCCACAGCTGCTGAATACGGCGACCATTGAATTTTTGAGCCCGACCACCTACCAGATCAACGGTGCCGGTTCTTTTGTCTATACTTCAGGTTCGGCCATCGATATTAACGGCACCCGGCTGACACTGGACGGCACACCGGCGACCGGCGATCGTTTCACTATCACCGCCAATACCGGTGGGGTCGGTGACAATCGCAACGCACTGGCGCTGGCCAATATTCAGGAACAGGGCTTGTTCGACAGCGGTAATACCTCAGTACTGAATGCCGCGAACACCTTGCTGGGTGATGTCGCCGTTGCAACGCGCTCGTCATCGATACAGGCCTCATCGCAACGGTCGCTGCTGGAACAGAATGTCGCCCGGCGCGACTCGGTGTCAGGCGTCAATCTGGAAGAGGAGGCGGCCAATATGCTGCGATTTCAGCAGGCCTATCAAGCCGCCGCCCAGGCAGTGAGCACCTCTAACTCGTTGTTTCAAACCCTGATCAACGCGTTCCGATAGTAGCCCAACCAGGATACGAGTGAGCATCCTATGAGAATTTCGTCCAACCAGCTGTTTCAGCAAGGCCTGAGCGCCATGCTGGAGCGGCAGTCAAGCTTAAGCCGGGCTCAACTCGAAATCAGCAGTGGCCAGAAAATGCTGTCGGCCGCCGACGACCCCGTGGGCGCTGTGCGCGCCGCCGGGCTGGACGCGGCGATTGCTCGCGGTGAGCAGTATATTGAGAACGCCAGCTTTGCCCGCACCCGGCTGTCGGCCGAAGAAAACGCCGTGGACAGCGCGGTAAATGTCATGCAGCGGCTGCGCGATCTGACCCTGCAGGCCAACAACGCCACCCAGAGTAACGAATCCCGCGCCGCCATCGGGCGAGAGGTCAGAGAACAGCTCGACAACCTGCTGCAGATTGCCAACACCGCCACCGGAGATGGCAATTATCTGTTTGCCGGCTTCCAGGAAAATGTAAAACCCTTCAGTTTCAGCAACGGCACCTTGAGCTACCACGGTGACGACGGGCGCCGGGAAATCCAGCTCGGCCCGAGTCGCACGGTCGCCGACGCCGACCCTGGCTCCCACGTGTTTGCCGGTATAAAAAAGGGCAACGGCGATTTTGAGGCGCTGGCCGGCAGCGCCAACACCGGCTCGGCGGTGATCAGCACAGGCTCGGTCACCGATTACGGCGTGTGGGACGAGCGGGAATACCAGATTGTGTTTACCAGCCCGACCGACTACGAGATTCAGGACGATACCACCACCGTGATCGCCACCGGCACGTATAACGAAGGCGACAGCATTGGTTTTGCCGGTATCAATGTCACCCTGTCAGGGCCCGCCGAGACCGGTGACAGCTTTACGGTCAGGCCCAGTGAGCGCACCGATGTTATGTCGATTGTCGAGCAGCTTGCCCGCGAGCTGGAAACGCCAAGAAGCAACCCGGTTGAGCGCGCGGCCCAGACCAATGGCCTGAATGTGGCCCTGAGTGATATCTCGCGGGCGCTGGATCATCTGGTGGAAGTCCAGACCGGCATTGGCACGCGGCTGAATGTGGTCGATCAGGAAGTCGAGCTGAACGAGAACGTCAACCTGCAGCTGCAGCAATCCCTGTCCGGCATACGCGATGTGGATATGGTGGAAGCCGCCTCACGCCTCAGTCAGAACCTGACCGGTCTGCAGGCCGCCCAGCAGGCCTTTGCACGGGTGCAGCAACTGTCCCTGTTCGACTACCTCTAAGCGTTTGATTCACAAGCGCACGGCGACAAGGCCGTGCGTCTTTCACTGGTGGCGCGGCCACTGTCAAAATAAGTATATCTACCTAGCCAAAAAAAAATAAAGTTCTCGCCCGAGGCACCGATAAGATAACTGAAAGCGCGACGAGGCCATCCTGGCTGATGTCCCGACACACAAAACTTGCACTCGTGAAGGAGTACAATCATGGCTCTAGTTATCAACACTAACGTGGCCTCTCTGAACGCTCAGCGTAACGTAGACCGTTCACAGGGTGACCTCAATACGGCACTGCAACGCCTGTCGACCGGTCTGCGCATTAACAGTGCAAAAGACGACGCGGCCGGCTTGGCCATTGCCACCCGATTCACCACCCAGATCAACGGCCTGAACCAGGCCGTGCGAAATGCCAACGACGGTATCTCGCTGGCCCAGACCGGTGAAGCGGCCCTCGATGAAATCACCAACAACCTGCAGCGTATACGTGAACTGGCGGTGCAGTCAGCCAACGCCACTAACTCGGATTCTGACCGAGAAGCACTGGACCTGGAAGTGCAGCAGCGTCTTGCGGAGATCGACCGGATCGCCAGCCAGACTTCCTTTAACGGCCGCAAAATCCTCGATGGTTCTTTTGGCAGCGCATCCTTTCAGGTAGGAGCCAATGTGGGCGAGACCATCAGTCTTAGCCTGCAAACCAGTGCGCGTACCGATTCTCTGGGTGCGATTGCCTCTGAAGTGTCGGATGATCTGACGACTGACCTGGCTGGCAGCCCAGCAACAGGTGGTTCTATTACACTTGATGCCTCATCGTTGAATATTGATTTTACAGCAGATGGCGGTGCTCAAGCTGGCGTTGATACGGCAGAGATTGATGTCGACGGTAACTCAATCGTTCTAAATTCCGACTACAGTGACGGAACCGGCACAGGGGCCGCTGGCGTTGCTGCTCAAGTTAAAGCCGACTTGGAAGCAACTGGCGATTATACGGTAGACGCTACCGATCCCAGTGCCATAGTTATTACCAAAGTCGCAACTGGCTCGGGTAGTGCTGCACCGGTCGTCGCTTATAACGACGATTTTGATGGTGATACAGAGAATGCAGGGGGCACAATTGCCACGTCCGGTGCGACGGCGGGCACGGATGCAGGAGCTACAGAACCAGTTGGTGTAGCTCTGGTTGGAGATCTCAGCATCACGATTGGCGATGGCGATGCGATCACTTTCACTGATGCGGCTACTTACACAAGCGTCCAGGAAATAGTCGATGTGCTTAACGCCGGCCTGGCCGGTAACGGCTCTGCCGAAGATAACGGTGACGGCACCTTCACGATCTACGCCGAGGAAGACATTGTCTTCGCCGGTGCGGATGCCACCACATTGGGGTTGACTGATGCAACCGTGAGCGGAGATCTTACGGCAACCAATGTCACCAACGTGGCAAACTCCAATACCACCATTCGCAGCATTGACTCAGCGCTGACGACGGTCAGTGACCTGCGCAGTAACTTTGGTGCGATTCAAAACCGCTTTGAGTCCACCATTACCAACCTGCAAACCATTTCCGAGAACCTGTCTGCTTCGCGCAGCCGGATTCAGGATGCCGACTTTGCGGCCGAGACAGCCAGGCTGACCCGCGCCCAGATTCTGCAGCAGGCGGGTATCTCCATCCTGGCGCAGGCCAATGCGGCACCGCAAAGTGTTCTGGCCCTGCTGCAGTAAGCAGGTGACAGTGACCCGCCGGGAACACCCGGCGGCGTCAAGCGAAAGGGGGGATAGCCGCAGTGGCTATGCCCCGTTTTGCGTGTCTGCTTTCGAATCCAGTAGCCACGTGGTATGCGAGGTGAAATGATGGATATTAATGTAAACAAAAGTCTGGGCGCAGGACTTGCTGAAACGGCAAAACCCAACCCGCCCAACACCACTACCGGCAAACCTTTGCCGCTGCAGCCTGCGGGCCTGGTAAAGGCGTCCAGCGCCGAGCAGGCCGCGGTCAGCGCCGAACCGGCAAAGCCTGCGCCGCCCCCCGAACCGGCCCTGAGCGAAGAAACCGTTGCCCGCCTTAACGAGGCATTAAAGGAGCGCGCCCGGGAGCTGGAGTTTTCGGTGGATGATGACAGTGGTCGCACCATTGTGCGCGTTATTCACAAGGAGAGTGGCGAGGTGATCAGGCAGTTACCGCCGGAAGTGGTACTGCGCTTTGCGGATGCCTTTACCCAGGGTACCGCCAGTCTGTTGGAAGAGTTCGCGTGATTGGCTTAAGACTTGCATCGCGTACTGCGATAACGAACGGCAAATTACTGCGCGTGGAGCAGGGCTGAGCTATGGCACAAATTATTTCCGGCGGCATTGGATCCGGTATCGACGTTTCTGGCCTGGT
>JBFHCW010000012.1:0-23354 GCA_041585035.1 Litorivivens sp. | reverse complement strand
GAACCGCCGACCTCTTGCATGCCATGCAAGCGCTCTCCCAGCTGAGCTATAGCCCCCACGCGAGAAGGTGCGCATAATAAGCAGACTCCAGATGCCTGTCAACTCGAATGCGCACTTAATCCCGATTTTTTATGACGCGATCTCTGCGTAGCGTTTCTCCAGCTTTTTCAGTTTCTTTTTACCCACACCACCTAGCAAATTCAGCGCGTCCCGAAGGCGCGCCCGGCTCATATCCGGCCCCAGCACCACCATCGAATCAAATACCGAAATAGATGCCGTTGTGCCGGCCACCGCGATAAACAGGGGCGCGACAAAATCTTTCATTTTCAACTCAAGCGCATCGGCGACGGCTTTCAACGACTGGAAGATGGCATCGCGATTCCACTCCCGCAGGTTGTCCAGTTGCCAGACACACATCTGCAGCAATTCAAGCAGCGCCTCATCCTGGACAGCCAGGCCCTGAAAACTATCTGCCGTTAACGGGAGCTTTCCTGAGAAAAAGAACGCAGCCAGCGGGGCCAGATCGCTGAAGGTTTCCATCCGGGGCTGGGCATGGGGCAAAATATCGAGCAGGCGCTCGCGATTGAATGCCCAGTCACGCAAACGGTCCGCCAACTGCTCCAGACTCAGCTCTTCGCGAATCCAGAGGCCGTTCAGCCAGGACAATTTCTCGACATCGAAAATAGGGCCGCCCAGACTGACACGCTGGATATCAAAGGCCTCGATCATATCGCTCAGCGAGAACTTCTCCCGCTCGTCTGGCATGGACCAACCCATGCGACCAAGATAGTTCAGCAGGGCCTCTGGCAGATAACCCATTTTCTGGTAGTACAGAATGCTGGTAGGGTTCTTGCGTTTGCTGAGCTTGCTCTTGTCCGGGTTGCGCAGCAGCGGCAGATGGCAGAGCACCGGCATATCCCAACCAAAATACTGGTAAAGCAGTTTGTGCTTGGGTGCGGAGTTGATCCACTCCTCGCCCCGAATCACGTGGGTAATCCCCATCAGGTGATCATCCACCACGTTGGCCAGATGATAGGTCGGCATGCCGTCGGATTTAAGCAAAATCTGAGCGTCAACCTGACCCCAGTCCAGCTCAACCTCACCGCGCAACATGTCATTGACCACGCAGCGCCCCTCTTCTTCAGGCACCACCATGCGAATCACGTAGGGCGCCCCTTGCGCTTCGCGCTCGGCCTGTTCAGCCTCGGACAGCTTGAGGTCGCTGGGCTTCAGGGCGGTGTGCTGCCCCGCCTCCCGGCGTTGCTCACGCAAGGCGTCTAGCTCTTCCGGGGTCCGATAGCATTTGAATGCATGACCACTGGCCAGCAAGCGCTCGACATGCTCGCGGTATAGATCACTGCGCTGGCTTTGCCGGTAGGGCCCTGCACCCCCGCCGACATCGGGACCTTCATCCCAGTCCAGACCTAGCCAGCGCAGCGAATCGAGAATGGCTTGTTCAGACTCCGGTGTAGAGCGCTGCTGGTCCGTATCCTCCACCCGCAACAGAAACTGGCCGCCATTGGCTTTGGCAAAACAGTAGTTGAACAGGGCTATATAGGCGGTACCCACATGCGGGTCACCGGTGGGCGAAGGAGCAACACGGGTGCGAACAGCAGTCATAATGATTCCTGGTGGCGAATTTCATACAATAGGCGGCTGGCGCCGGAAGGCCGCCATTATACGTGTTCACTTCCTGCAACTCACCCGGAAACCCGCAGTGCCGCCAGCAAATATTAATCGACGATTTTGTATAGCCCCGATGATGGATTGGTCGGACCGCCACTGCCGCGTGTTCTGGCGCCAGCTCACACAGCAGGCTGTGCTCTACACGGAAATGGTCACGACCGGCGCCCTACTGCATGCCGAGCCGGCGCGCTTTCTGGATTTTGACGACAGCGAGCACCCGGTGGCCTTGCAGCTGGGGGGCTCCAACCCCGCTGATCTGGCCCGCTGCGCGGCCATGGCCGAACAGTGGCTTTACGATGAGGTCAACCTGAACTGCGGCTGCCCCTCGGATCGTGTGCAAAATGGCAGCTTTGGCGCCTGCCTGATGGGCGAGGCAGCTTTGGTTGCCGATGGCGTAAAAGCCATGCGCGACGCAACATCGCTGCCGGTGACCGTAAAACATCGCACGGGCATCGATAATCTGGATTCCTATGAATTCCTCGTTGATTTTGTCGGCACTGTGGCCGAAGCCGGTTGCGAGGTGTTTATCGTACATGCCCGCAAAGCCTGGCTGAGTGGCTTGAGTCCAAAACAGAACCGCGAAATCCCGCCGCTGGAATACGACAAGGTCTATCGCCTGAAACGGGATTTCCCACAACTGGAAATCATCATCAATGGCGGTATTTCCGAACTGGGTGCGGCCTGCGAACACCTGAATCATGTGGATGGGGTCATGATGGGGCGCAGCGCTTACCAGAACCCCGCCGTACTGTGTGGCGTTGACCAACAGTTTTACGGTGCAGCCGGTAGCAGTGATCCATACGCCGCGTTGGAAAACTTTTTCCCCTACATAGAGTCACAATTGGGCAAGGGCACAAAACTCAATCATATGACTCGACATATTCTGGGCTTATTTAACGGTCGGCCGGGCGCCAAACAGTTCCGGCGACACTTGTCCGAGAACGCCTACAAGCCCGGCGCGGATCTCAACGTGCTTAAGGATGCGGTAAATTTTCTGGGGAATGCCCTCAACAAACATCAGTATTTGCCGTTACACTCGGAGACCCTGCAGGAAAACTGACGGACCACCATGACTAGCAAGCTGGATCAATTGCGCAACTTCAGTGACGTCGTTGCTGACACAGGTGACATCGAAGCGATCAGACGCTTCCAACCGCTGGATGCCACGACCAACCCATCTCTGTTGCTGAAGGCAGCCAGCGTGCCGGGCTATCAGCCCCTTATTGACCAGTACGCCGGCGAACTCAACGCCAGCAGCAGCGAAGCCGACCTGCGCCGCACGGCCAATCGCCTTGCGGTTGCCATCGGCAGCGAAATCAGCGCCATTGTGCCGGGACGAGTTTCCACCGAGATCGATACCCATTTGTCCTTTGACAGTGAGGCCACGGTCGCACAGGCAAACGAAATCATTCAGCTGTACGCAGACCGCGGCATAGGCGCCGATCGCATCCTGATCAAGATAGCCTCTACCTGGGAGGGCATCCGCGCAGCGGAACAGCTGGAAAAGCAGGGCATTAACTGTAACCTCACTCTGCTGTTCGGCTTTGGCCAGGCCCAGGCCTGTGCCGATGCGGGCGTCACGCTCATTTCCCCTTTTGTCGGCCGAATCTACGATTGGTATAAGCAGCGCGGCGAAGCCCAGACAGACCCCGAGCAGGACTATGGTGTGGCCTCGGTACGCCGCATTTACCGCTACTACAAAACCCACGGCTACAAAACCGTCGTCATGGGCGCGAGCTTTCGCAATACCGGTCAGATTGAAGCGCTCGCTGGCTGTGATCGTCTAACGATAAGCCCCGCCCTGCTGGAAGAACTCACCAGCGACAGCGGTGAATTGTCACGCCACTTGCAGCAAGACAACGCCGACTCGGACGATGCAAAGCACACACTGGACGAAAACCAGTTCCGCTTTGCCCTCAATGAAGATGCCATGGCCACGGAAAAACTCGCCGAAGGGATTCGCCTGTTTGCCGCCGACCAGCGAAAATTGCAGCAATTACTAATCGAGCGCTAGTTATGCTGCGCAAACTGCAACAATTTTTCAGCGAACAGATGGCACCTCAGGGCTCGGGCGATACCGACCATCGCCTGCGGGTTGCCACGGCCGCCCTGTTAATCGAGCTCTCCAAGGCAGACTTTGAGCAGGACAGTGCCGAGCGCGACGCTATTCAGCGCCTTCTGCGACGCGATGGCCTGACTGACGAAGAACTGAATGAATTACTGGCACTGGCTGAACAGCAATTTGCTGAAGACAACGCCTACCACCCCTACACCAGTCTGATCAACGAGCACTACTCACCGGAGCAGAAAGTTGAACTGATCGAAGCGCTGTGGCGGGTGGCACTGGCCGACGGTGAAATATCCAAGTACGAAGATCATTTGATTCGCAAGATTTCTGAACTGATCTATGTACCGCACCGGGAGTTTTTTCGCACCAAACTCAAGGTCACCAACGAGCTTGACTGACCCGTCCCTCTCCCCACAAGCCACCCTTCTCCAACGGCCTAAAACATTTCCAAACTGAGCAAAATTTAAGCTACACTGGCCTAACCTACAGGCCATAAACATCAGGGAATGATCCATATGCCGGCAGGATGGCGCACAATAAAAAATGCCGCTATAGAAAGACTTACCAGAACAGCTGACCGCCTGCTACCCGATAGCATTGTAAGGAACCGCGACGAATACCTTCGCGGCTACCTGTTGTTGGCCCTGCTGCTGCTGAATATTTCCGCCTGTGTGCTGAGCGCCCCCATCTATGCCCGGATGGTGGGATTCGACAGCCCGGCGACTCCCCTTGCGACTGTCGCAATTCTTGGCTGTCTGTCGCTGTACCTCTATGCGTACTGGTTACTGACCCGCAAAGGTCTATTTGTATGGTCGGCGAATATCGCCTTTGCAACATTGCTGGGCATCAACCTGCTGGCAACCCAACTCACCGGTGGCTTTATTCATTCACCCGTACCACAGCTCACGCTGTTCACCCCGATTTTCGCCTTTGTTCTGCTTGGCATGAGACTGGGCTTGGTTTGGCTAATGATTACCGCCGGTCTTTGCTTACTGTCGGTGCTGCTTGCGGCCGACAGCAGATTCACGGCACAGCTAATTCCCGAGCAGGCTGATCGCGACGCGCTGAAGGTCATGTTCTTTTTTCTACTGATTATCATGGGCACCATCGCTCTGATTTTTCACGAGTTGATGTACCAGAACCTGCAGAAGAAACTGGAGGAAGAGCGCGACAGTTACGTCTATCAGGCCAGCCATGACATGTTGACCGGCCTGCCCAATCGCTTCCAGTTTTTTGATTATTTTGAACGCTCTCTGGCGCTAGCCAAACGCAGACACAGCACGCTGGCCTTGGGCTATATCGATCTCGATGGCTTCAAGCCGGTAAACGATACCTACGGCCATCACGCCGGCGATCTGATTCTGGAAACTATCGCCCAACGCCTGAACAGAACCATTCGCTCGGGCGACATGATTGCGCGTTTTGGCGGCGATGAGTTTGCCCTGCTTATTCCCCAGGTTGATCGTCTGGAGGCCGTCGAAGCGGTGGTCAAGCGGATTATTGAAACCATCGCCCAACCGGTCGACATAGATGGCAAGGCTCTGCAGGTCACCTGCAGCGTAGGGGTCGCGCTCTACCCTGAGAGCGCCTCAGACCTGGATGATCTATGCAAGAAAGCGGATCTGGCGCTCTACAGCGCCAAGGAGCAGAAAAATGCCTACAGTTTTTATCAGCCCGTATTGAAATCCTGAACTAATCCGCGGGACAGGGACCGCCTGCCTCGACCCAATCCGTTAGCAAGCCGATAAACGTCGGATGATCATAGGGCGGCGTGTCGCGATCACCGCCAGGCGTCCAGCCCCACAGTACAAGCGCATCTTCTTTCATATGCTTGACCAGGGCATCAAGATCGCGTCCGCCGTTCTTCTCGGTATCTTTCAGCGTCTCGCATAACTCGCTGCGATTCAGCCCTTCCCAGCCCATACTCAGCGGCGCAAGATGCCAGTGCGGCGCACCCGGCACCTTGCCGTCGGCGACGTTTTCGTCCTGATGGCAGGCGCCGCATTGCAACGTAGGCGCGCCAAAGCCTTTTTCACCCCGAATTACCTGCTGAGCGTGACGGAATCGCAGATAACTGACTTCACCGCTACTCGGGTCCACCACTTTGCGCGATTGGGTCGGATACTCGGTAAAAGTGTGACAGTTCAGACAACGTGGATGCTGCAGCACTTCCGCGATCGGATCAAAGGCATGGGGCGTTTGCGCCGCCACATGCAGAGCAGCCCCCAACAAACCCGTAACTAGCACTGTTCGAATCATGACCACTCCCTATTCAAAAACCAGTGAAGGGTTGTTATTCAGAGGCAGCGAGGTATACAGCTCTCCTGTCGCCGCATAAATGGCATTCGCCAGAGCAGGCGCCACACAGGGCACTCCCAGCTCCCCTACTCCGCCGGGTGAATGATCTGAGGGCAGTATTCGGGTTTCCATCACGGGTGTCTGATACATACGAAGCACCGGGTAATCGTGGAAGTTACTCTGTTTCACAACGCCGTCTTCCAGCTCAATTTCGCCGAATAATGCAGACGACAGCGCGAACACAATGCCCGATTCGATTTGAGCTTCGACCAAATCAGGGTTTACCGCCGTGCCGCAATCGACCGCACTGTAGATTTTGCGAATAGTCACCTTATTTGAATTTGAGCCATTGCTCTGCTGAACGACCTCCGCCTCAACCAGCTGGGCAATCAAACTCTCATAGGATGCGAAAAGTGCTACCCCGCGATACAGATTATCGTTAGTCTGCGGTGTCCAACTAGCCATTTCGGCCACGGCATTCAACACAGCTAGATGGCGCGGTTTTTCAGTCAGCAGTTCGCGCCGCAGCGTCAACGGGTGTCGACCCGCCTGCTTAGCAAGATGATCAAAGAAGGTTTCGACCGCATACACATTGGTCGCATTTGCCACCGAGCGCACCCAGAGCGTGGGCACGCCATTATTGATCGAATGCGTATCAACGTAGATGTTAGGAATGGCGTAGGGTATTTCCTTTGCACCCTGACTGGTCTGAACTTCTTCCGTTACCAGTCCTGTTGCCACCTCGACTAACGGGCTGATCAGCAAAGTTTGGCTGGCCACACGATGCGACCAGGAATCAATTGTGCTACCGGCAAGCGAAGCACTGAGACGGCAGGCGGTATAGGGCCGGTAATAACCACCGCGAATATCATCTTCCCGCGTCCACACCACCTTTAACGGTCGGTTTACAGCGCGGGCGACATGCGCCGCCTCCTGAATGTAATCAAAGCCAAGGCAGGCGCGTCGACCAAAACCACCGCCAGACAGCAGGTTGTGGAAATTCACTGCCGTTGGCGGCAGACCGAGGACCGTTGCCGCGACCAAGGCATCCATGTCGGGCCACTGGCTGCCACACCAGATATCACACTCACTGCCGCGGTAGTCGATGGTGACGTTCAGCGGCTCCATCGGCGCATGGGCCAGATAGGGGAAGTGATAATCAGCGGTGAAATCACCGTTGGGTGAACTCAGCACGCCGAGGCCGTCGTTGCGCACTGGCAGGCCCGGCAGGCTGTTGCGGGTATCAAACTGGTCGCGGAGGTCGGCAGTAGACAAGCCCTCCCCGCTGCCATTCAACCATTGGGTTTTTATACGCTGCCGGGCCTGCTCAACGCTCCAGAAGTCTGTTCCGACGACCGCCAAGCCCGAGGGCACCCGGTGGCTGCCAATATAGCCGTCCACGTCCCACGCTGCAGAGTCATCCGAGCTTTGCAAAATTGCGCCAAAACGCGGCGCGCGAATCACCATCACGGTGACCATATCCGGAATTTCAAAATCAAACCCGTAGGCCAGCGAACCGTCTGTTTTTTCCCGCGCGTCAAGACGCTGCTTGCGCTGACCGATCAGTCGAAACTCGCCAGGCGATTTGAGGGCAGGCGCTGACGGAGGAGATTTTTCTGCGGCCGCAGCGGCCAGTGAGCCGTAACTGAGCCGGTTGCCGCTTGCCTCGTGAATAACAAAACTGTCCCGGGTAGTCAGGCTATCAACCGAAACACCCAATTGATCTGAAGCGGCTTCCAGCAGCATTTGTCTGACCGCCGCACCAGCGCGGCGCTGGGAGGTGTAATAGCCGCGCACTGTGGTACTGGCCGCCGTGATCTGCAGGCCAGCCTGATCCAGATCGCCCAATCCCCCCTCGCCCTGCCAGAAAGGGTTGCCGTAGGTCACCGCTGAGGCTGGCGACTGCTCCCAACTCACCCGCGTCCAATCTGCATCGAGCTCTTCGGCGACAATCATGGGAACCGCCGTCATCGTGCCCTGCCCGATCTCCGCGGCGCCAACGATAACGGTCACAAAATTATCTGCGCTGATGCGAATAAAGGCGTTGGGCGTCCAGCGTTCAGCATTGGGGTCCGCGGTAGGGGGTGTATTGTCTGCGCCAGACCCTCTCGGGGCCGGCGAATCGGAGCTGCTGTCTGAGTCCCACTTGCAGGCCACCAGCATACCGCCGCCGGCGATTGCCGTAGCCCGCAAAAAATCACGGCGCAACAGAGGTTTTTTCATGCAAAGCCTCCCGCTGCCAATTCATGAACCGCCTTGCGTATACGCGGATACATACCGCAGCGACAGATGTTCCCTGACAGCGCCTCGTCTATCTGCTGGTCTGTGGGCACCGGTATCGCTTTCAGAAGCGCGACTACGGCCATAATCTGACCAGACTGGCAGTAACCGCACTGGGGAACATTCAGACTGGTCCAGGCTCGCTGCACACGTGCGCCCAATTCAGTCTCGCTCAAAGCTTCTATGGTTGTAACTGACTTGCCAGCCACCGCCTTAACCGGCGTAACACAGGCGCGGGTCGGCTGCCCATCAACGTGAACGGTGCAGGCACCGCACAGCGCCCGGCCGCAACCGTATTTGGAACCTTTCAGATCTAGCTCATCCCGCAATACCCACAGTAGCGGCTTGTCTGGACTGACTTCCGCCTGCTCAACCCGGCCATTAACCGTGATCGCCAAGGACTGCTTGGGTTTAGGAAACGTCATTTTAACCCCACGTCGTGATTGTTATTGGCAATGCGATACGCTGGCGGCAATGTTAGCGAGGCGATTTCGATGTTGCCAGCCGCTAAATCACATTTTGGTGCATACGATAAAAACGGCAGACTGGATGAGGGCCGACGCCCTTGCGTCGGCCACTACAGGCGGGAATGGAGCAAACTAACGAGGCTGCATACGAATACCGCCGTCCAGCCGGATGCACTCCGCATTCATGTATTCGTTTTCGGCGATCATAACCGACAAGTGGGCAATCTCGTCGGGGCGCCCCAGACGCTTCGGGTTCACCACGCTGGCCTCAAGGGACTTATAGGCCTCTTCCGGGATCATCTCGAATAGTGGCGTGTGAATCAGGCCGGGTACGATCGTGTTCACCCGGATACCGTAGGATGCCAGATCGCGCGCCATCGGTACGGTCATCCCAACAACACCACCCTTAGAGGAACTGTAGGCTACCTGACCGATTTGCCCCTCATAAGCAGCTACCGATGCCGTATTGATGATCACGCCGCGGGCATTGGCACCGTCGTAGGGCTCATTTTTCGCGATTTGCTCGGCCGCCAGTCGGGCTACATTGAAGGTGCCAATCAGATTGACCTCGATAACCTGCTTGTAGGAGTCCAGCGGGAAGGCGCCGTTCTTGCTCAGGGTTTTTGCCGCATTACCAATGCCGGCGTAGTTGTTGCAGATATGGATCGCGCCCCAGCTCTGCATTACACCGTCAATCGCCGCTTTCACGGAAGCTTCATCCGCCACATTCACTTGATAAAAGCTGACTTTTTCGCTGCCCAACTCACCGATAATATTTTGAGCACGCTCCTCGTTCAGATCGAAAATGGCAACTTTGGCACCCTTTTCAACATAGGCGCGCACAGTCGCTTCGCCCAATCCGGAGGCGCCGCCGGTAACGATCGCCACCTTGCCATTAATATCCATAAACTTTCCCTCTATCAAACAATTATGAATTTCAGCTCGCAATGCGCCGTGCCATGTATACACCTGAACGGACAACCTGCGGCGGGTTGATTACGCTGCCATAGCTTGTCGTCGCTGGCAATGCCGAACAATGACGCCCAGTGACATTAGATTGATATTTTGTTACATAGTGTGACTCTTTTGCTCAACCATCTTTCGAGGGAATCGCATGAACAGCCGCACTATTTCTGTCTGCTTCGTGCATGCCATGCTCGAACATTTCGATTCGCCTGGGTGCAGCCTGGAAGACTTGCTGCAGTCGGCGGGCATAAGTCCGGGTATTCTCGATCAGGAAAAAGCAAGAATCTCACCCGCCCAGTTTGCGCAACTCAGCCGCCAGGCAATGAAACTGTCTGACGACGAAGCCGTGGGGCATTTTGCTCGCCCACTGCCGCTAGGCACCTACCGGGTGATGGCAGAGTACGCCAGCGAAGGGGTCGACCTGCGCGGCGCCGTAAAACGCCAGATACGGTTTAGCAGTCTGTTTGAAACCGGGTATTCCCTCAAACTGGTCTGCGACGGCCAACTCGCGCGCTATCAGATGCACGCCAGAAAGCCACTGGCACCCTGGGTGGTTGAGCAACACCTGATGCTCACACACCGCTTTATGAGTTGGCTGGTGGGCACACCATTGCCGCTGCAGGCCGTACATTGCCAGCATCCGGCGCCCCGCTATCGCGACGAATACCACTACCTCTTTTTCAGTCCGACCCGTTTTGAACAGCCATTGACGGAACTGATCTTTGAAGAACGCCTGCTCAACCTGCCGTTAATAAAAAGCCGCGAAGAACTGGAAGCCCTGCTGCGCCAGCTGCCCTACAACCTGCTCTTTATGCCGACTCACCAGAAAAGCTATACCGAGCGTATTCGCCGCTACATTCGCAACAGCCTGCCTCATGCACCCAGCTACGACCAGATAGCCCATTCGCTTGGCCTCACGCCTCAGACCCTGCGCCGCAGACTCCGCGAGGAAGGCTGTGATTTCAGACAGATTCGCAACGAATTACTGCGCGACACCGCCATTGATCTATTAGAACAATCGGATCGCAGTGTGCAGGAAATTTCCTATGAGCTGGGGTTTTCCGAACCAAGCGCCTTTATCCGGTCATTCAAAAGCTGGACCGGCATGCCACCCAATAGCTACCGGCGTCAGCGGGAAAGCTAAGCGCTATCAAGGTTTGCGCCTGACCAATACCGTCAGCGGCCAATTCACCGCTCGTTCCCCATCCAGCCATGCGGCGCGCAGGGCGGGCTCCACTAGAGCCACAGGGTCTTTGGCGTACCGGTGTTGATATTGCTTCACCCCGGACCAGGTCCGCAGGTAGCCCAGGAAGTGATCCAGGCCCCACTGCGCCTGGAGACTGTGCCCCGAGCCTGCCCCCGGAATTGGCTCATAGGGGAGCGGTATAGTGCGATACCCCTCTTCGACGTGACGGCGCTCGGCATCCCAGCAACCGTTCAACAGGTCGTAATACAGCTCGTGAACAATTGCATCGATTTCAGGTGCGACGGTCAGCAGGTTATAGGTCACCGCAGCAAACACAGCGCCGGGGCGCAGAGCGCGATCCACCTCGGCAAAGAAGGCGGCAAAGTCGAACCAGTGCAAGGCCTGCGCGACGAGAACCAGATCCACACTATCAGTCTTGAGGGGCGACCGCTCTGCCTGTGCCGCGGCATAGTAAATTCGCTCGTGGGCAGGTGCTTGTAACACTTGCGCGACGCTCAAGTCCGTGGCCGTTACCTGCTGAAAATAATCAGCCAGCGCCACACTCGCCTGACCCGTACCACAACCACAATCCCAGGCCAGTTCACGGCGCTCCGGCAACCCGCCTATTTCTTTAAATAACGAGGCAGAGTAGCTGGGGCGGTATCGCTGATAGTCATCGGGCGCACTGGAAAATCGATCTTTGCTCATGACAGCTCCGGGTCAGGCCTTGAACAGTGAGATTACGGCAGTCATGGGTCGGCTGCTATCAGCTGCAGTGATAGCGAATATTCGATAAAGCGGTACTTTTGCAGGGCAAAAAAAACCCCGCTTGCGCGGGGTGTCCCATAATCGGGGGGCCTGGATGGCTGCCTGTCAGCTCTGTCGTGACAGGGAAAGAATTTCGCCGGTCTTGGTGTTCAGCTCGCAGATAGCGTTGAAGGAATCGCCACCCTCAGGAAACACCTGCAGACGCACAGTTTTGGCAGAACGCGGGCCTGAAACGCCTTTGAACTTCACGCGGGCGGGCTCGGATTTGTTCAGTTGATCCAGCGCACCGGCCTTGCAGATGCTGGCCATATCATTGACGGAAGTCCCGGCAGAAGTCGGGCTGCTCAGCAGCAATACAGTGGAAAGCGTTGCGGTCAGTTTTGTCAGTGTGTTCATTTCCCAGTCCTCATCATCTTTGTTTGGATGGCGCTTGTGTTTGCCACGGCGACCACGTTACTATCTGCACTCATACACAGGAATAGCCGTTTAGGCAGAATGAGTGTGCACACATGCAGAACCTAGATTGGAATGATATTCAATATTGCCTGGCCGTTGTTCGGGAGGGCTCGGTTACCGCGGCGGCCCGCGCACTGGACGTCAATCACACCACCGTCTCACGGCGTATTACTGCACTGGAGAAACAACTCAATGTCCGGCTGTTTGACCGCTCAACGGCGGGCTGGTTGATAACCCCGGTTGGCGAGCAGGTTCTTAAATCAGCCGAGGCCATAGCGGATGAAGTGAATACCATTCAACGTCAGGTACTGGCCGACAGCCAAGAGCTCAGTGGCACCCTTAAAGTCACTGCCGTGGACCTGACCATTCAACGGGTTTTGCAGCCGGCATTGAAAGCCTTTTGCGACAAGTATCCGGATATCACGATTGAGCTGATCTCGTCGGAAGACCCCTTCAACCTGTCGGTGCACGAAGCGGACATCGCGTTTCGGGTAACCAACGACCCACCACCCAATGTGCTGGGCAAGAAGATCGCTGACTTTGCCTACGGTATTTACGGTACGCCTGAACTGGCCGAACGTATAAGCGAAGGCGATCTCAGTGTCGGCACCATTATGTGGCTATCCGATCAGCGCAGGCCTGCGCCCCAGTGGAAAGAAAAAGCGTTCCCCGAACTCCCGGTGCGCTACCGGGTCAATTCTCTCAACGTGACCCATGACCTGGTACGCCACGGCCACGGCATCGCGCAACTGCCGACCGGGCTGGGTGAAATGGACCCCTTGTTAACCCGCATTCCTTGTGACCACGTGGATGAGCCCATGGGTTTCTGGGTGTTGTCGCATATCGATTTGCGCACGACCGCTCGCATCCGTATATTTCGGGATTTTATGCTGGAAGCCATAGAGCCTCGCATTCCCGCTCTTGAGGGCCGGGTATCAGCCCGCGAACTTGAAAAAAATATCGACGCCTATGGAGAGTACGTACTTAAATAAGACGCCCTCAATAAGCGATAAAACTCAATAAAATAAGAAGGGAAAGTCTATGCCCTTGGGATACCAGTGCCAGGACTGCAGTTACCAAGGTCGCAAGTTCAAGCAGGGACGCTGCCCTGCCTGCGGCTCCGCCAGGATAGCAAGCAAGGGCGATACCGAAGAGGAGCAAAAACGCGGCCCACTCGGGCTCATCGTGTGTATTGCCTTGTGGGTGTATCTGGCCTTTGAAATCGGCAAGCGCTTTCTGCTCTGATTCAGATTAAGCGGTGCTTTCCATTTTGTCGCGAAATTGTTCGCGCAGATCTTTTTTCAGTATCTTGCCGGTGGGGTTGCGCGGCAGCGCGTCCACATAGGTCAGCTGGCGCGGTATTTTGTAGCCCGCGAGCTTGTCCCGACAGTACGCCACTAACTCTTCCGCCGTCAGCTCCTGCTGCCCTGCGCTGACCAGCACGGCAAAGGGCACTTCCCCCCACTGTTCATCAGCAATGCCAATCACCGCCGCATCCTGAATGGCCGGGTGCGACATCAACACATTTTCCAGTTCGGCAGGATAAATGTTTTCTCCGCCGGAAATGATCATGTCCTTTACCCGATCCTGGATGTAGACATATCCCTCGTCGTCCATCCGGCCAGCGTCGCCCGTATGCAGCCAGCCATCGACGATTGTTTTGGCCGTCGCGTCATCGCGCTTCCAATAGCCCTTCATCAGCTGCGGACCGCTCGCCACAATTTCGCCAATATCGCCCGTGGGCAGGGTGTTGCCATGCTCGTCCACAATACGGATCTCCGTGCCGAAGACCGCGCGCCCGCAGGACCGCAGCAGCTGCGGTTTATCATTGAGCGCCGCGCGATGATCCTCAGCGGTCAGGAAGGTAAGCGCCAGCGTCGCCTCCGTCTGGCCGTAACCCTGAATAAAATCGCACTTGAAGATGTTCATACACTGCCGGAGCAAATCTTCAGCGATAGGCGAAGCACCGTAGTTAATGGTGTGGAGGTTGGCGAAATCCCGTTCGGCGATATCCGGCACGCAGATAATGGAAAACTGCAGCATGACAGGAATCACCGCCGTGGTATTAATCTGCTCTTTCTCGAGCGTATCGATCATACCCACCGGATCGTAGTCGCGATGGATAATCATGGTGCCGCCGTAAATCACACCCATCAGGGCGCCCACCAGCCCCACCGCGTGAAACAACGGCGCGACCACCAATCCCTTCTCGCCTACACGGTGGCCCTTACCCGTCGTCATCGGGCCTTGATAAGTGACCAGCAATACATTGCGGTGGGTGATCAACACCCCTTTCGGCAGACCGGTGGTGCCGCTGGTATACATCTGGAAAAGCACATCGTCGCCACCAGCACGTGAGTCGGTGACTGGCTCACCCTGCTCTATCCATTGATCGAAAATCGGGGCGCGGTCGGCATCGTCATAGCACACACACGGTTGTGCGCGAAGGTAATCGCCGCGTAAACCGTCAAACTCTGCGTCGAAAAACAGGTGTTTGATTTCCGCATCATTGGCAATGAACTCCACTTCCGGCTGAGTCAGGCGATAGTTCAACCCGACGGCTACTACCCCCAGTCGGGCGCAAGCAAGAAAGGTACACAGGTTATCGACTGAGTTTTTAGCCAGAATGCCGACGCGATCGCCGGCACCAAGACCTGAGGCTTCCATCGCACCGGCAATGCGATCAACCCGACCCTTGGCTTCAGCGAAGTTCAGCGCTTGCTTATCGTCGCTTGCCAGCAAAGTATCGCCACGCACCTGAGCGTGAAAATCCAGATGATCGGTCAAACTGTAAAACAACGACATATTCCCGTCCTCTTATTGTTATGTGGTGCTCGCCGCGACGCGACTCTAGGCGGCGTAATTAAGCTCGCAATAGCGACGCCTGTGCACCAGCGCATCGCCAAAGCTGGCATCAATCATCATAAGCCGCTTGAGATAATGTCCGATATTCATTTCATGGGTCACGCCCATACCGCCGTGCAGCTGCACAGCCTCCTCGGCGACCTGACGCCCATAGTTGCCTACCATCGTTTTCAGGGCTGCGATTGATTGCGCTTTGTTCGGGCTGTTATCCGACACCGCACACAGCGCCGCGATCAGCATTGAACGGCACTGCTCTGTGTGCATAAACATATCTACCAACCGATGTTGCAGCGCCTGAAACTTGCCGATGGGCTGGCCAAACTGCTTGCGCGTCTTGCTGTATTCAACCGTCGCCATATATAAATAATCCATTGCGCCCACCGCTTCCGCACACAGTGCCACCGTGGCCTCATCCACTACCTGCTCAAGCAACGACAAACCGTTTTCACTCAGGCAATGATCCTGCGCGACAGGGCATTCACTCAGCGACACATTCAGCGCCTCGCGACCGTCCATCAAGCGCAAACGCTGCAATTCCACACCCGGTGACGTGGAAGGCACAGCAAACAGGCCGATTTGATCACCTAGCCGGGCGGACACGATAAGCAGATCTGCTGCCGCATTGCTCACCAGTACCTTCTTGCCACTGAGCACAAAACCGTCATCCCGCGCCATCGCTGTAGTCTCGCAATGCGCCAGACTGCAGCCACTTTGCCGTTCCTGCCAGGCGAGTGCGCCCTGCAGTTGGCCGCTCATCAGCGGTGTCAGGTAACGCTCGATCAGATCGGCCTGACCAGTGCGCGCCAGCAGTTGGCCGCAGAGCAGGACCGTATCGACATAGGGTTCCAATACCAAACCATGGCCGAAAGCTTCCATGACAATAGCCGACTCGACAATGCCTCCACCAAACCCGCCAACGTCCTCACCGAAGGGGATCGTCAACCACCCTAATTCGGCGAAAGTCTGCCAGTGCTCCGCACTAAAGGCCTGGTCGCTGTGAAGCAATTGTTCGCGCTGGCTTGGGCTGTACTCGCTGGCGACAAATTTTTCGACGCTGTCTTTCAGCATCTGTTGTTCATTGGTTAAAGAAAAATCCATACTGCCTCCTACAAACCCAGACCAAATTTAGCAATGATATTGCGCTGCACTTCATTACTGCCGCCATAAATGGTGGTTGCGCGCCCAAACATGTACTCGCGGCGTGCCCGGTCGCCAAACTCGTGGCCACTGATATCGGTGTGCCCCTCACCCGGCAACACACCGCCATAGGCCGCCGCCAGATTCCAGAACAGGGTCTGCACCGCCTGCTGACAATCCGACCCCATCAGTTTTAACAGGGAAGATTCCATGCCCGGCGCACCGCCCTTGTCGACATCGTTAAGAACCCGTAGCTCCAGATACTCCAGCGATGTAACCTGCATTTCCACATCCGCCAGTCGGGCCTGAAAATCAGGATCATCGATCAAACGCAGGTCTCCGCAAAACTCTTTGGCGGCAAACTCACGGATGCGCTGCAAAGTCCGTTTGCAGTAGCCCACTCCCGACAGCGCAGTGCGTTCGTAGGTCAGCAGCGCCTTGGCATAAGTCCAGCCTTGGTTTTCCTCGCCGATACGATTGGCGACAGGCACTCGCACATCGCTGAAGCTCACTTCGTTGAGATGGTGTTCGTCGTCAATCGAAATGATCGGTGACACGGTGATACCCGGCGAATTCATCTCTATCAAAAGAAAACTGATACCCGCCTGCGGCTTGCCTTCGGTACTGGTGCGCACCAGACAGAACATCCAGTCCGCATACTGAGCGTAGGTGGTCCAGATCTTGGTGCCATTGATTATGTAGTCGTCACCGTCGCGAACCGCGCGTGTCTGCAGCGCCGCAAGATCTGATCCGGCCCCCGGCTCTGAATAGCCCTGACACCACCAGATATCACTGGATTTGGTCGGCGGCAGAAAGCGCGCTTTCTGCTCTTCAGTACCAAAGGTATACAACACCGGCCCCACCATTTTGATGCCCATTGGCACCACGTCTGGCGCGCCCGCCAGGGCCATTTCATTGCTGTAAATACTGCGCTGGGTTGCGCTCCAACCGCAGCCACCGTGCTCCACCGGCCAGCCATTGGCGGCCCAGCCTCTGGCATCGAGTTTTTTCTGCCATTCGATCGTGGCTTCGCGAAGCGTGTCGGGATGGCGGATTCGGGCGGCCAGCTCGGGCGTAAATTCCGCCTGCATGAAGTCGCGCACTTCCGCCTGAAAGGAAAGTTCTTCGGGGGTAAATTTGGCGTGCATCGCCTGTCCTCCGCTGGGTAAGCAAAACACCAGCTTCGCGCGACGCAGAGAAGCGGACAATGACCCGGCATGACATCCAGTTGACAGTTTGTTACAGCGTTTTGATAAGCCGCGCCCCGTCGCACCATGATTAATTCAATTGATTTAACGCGGGCAATTACCTACCCTAACGGCCTCAATCAAACCTGATAGAACCACTGCTATAGTGGGTATAGCACCGAATAAAAACGCCAAAACACATCGACAGGTGTCCCATGCCATTAAAAACTGCCGCACTGACCGCAATGCTCACTCTGGTTTCTATGCCTCTGGCGGCAGCTCCCTGCGCTGACTACGCGCCAGACAAGCGGCCCCTGTTCGGTGATCTGCATGTTCACACTAGCTATTCCTTTGATTCCTATATTTCCAGTCAGCGCAACGATCCCTGGGTCGCCTACCGTTACGGCAAAGGCGAAGCGATTACACTACCTGACGCCGATGGCGAACAGACCGTCACTGCCCGATTGCAGCGGCCACTGGATTTTATGGCTGTCACCGATCACGCGGAATTTCTCGGGCCTATCAATATCTGCACCCAGGATTCGAGCAAGCTCGGCTATTGGTTCCCCGCCTGCATTGCCACCCGCAGCTCCAACTTTATTCTGCAACTGCTGGCCGCTGACTACTGGGTTAAGCTGGGCGTGGCGGGGCGTGAAGCCGAGAAAAAACGCAGCTTTGCCTGCACACTCTCGGATTGCGACGCGGCTGAACAAAGTGCGTGGCAGAATATTCAAAAGGCAACGGCGGATAACAACGAAAACTGCAAGTTCACCACCTTTGTCGGCTACGAATACACGGATGCTCCAGAGTTTAAAAACCTGCATCGCAATGTCATCTTCCGCAACGAAAAGGTCACCGACCGGCCGATTTCCGCCTACGACACGGGCTCCTATAACTTCCCGAAACTCTGGACCCTTTTGCGAGAGCAGTGTCTGCAAGGCAAACCGGGCTGCGATGTAATGTCGATCCCCCACAACCCGAATCTGTCGGGCGGCCTTATGTTTCCCGATCCGAAAACACCGCAGGAGGCCGCAGACCGTCTTCACTTTGAACCTGTCATCGAATTAATACAGCACAAAGGCGCATCAGAATGCCGCTTTGACCGGCTCGCGGGCCGCGGCGTTGCCACCGCCGATGAAGCCTGTGATTTCGAGCAGATCAAAACTGACAGCCTGGCGATGCTGGGCAGCGTGGCCGGTGAAGTGCGCACCCTCGACGCCGCACCGGTAGCGATCGACGACTTCGGTCGGCGCAATATGATTCGCAATGTCCTCAAGGATGGCACTCAGCTTGAGCATGCGAGCGGTGTTAACCCTTTTAAAATGGGGTTTATCGGCTCAACCGATACCCATAGCGCGACACCCGGTGCAGCCGAGGAAGACGATTACCCCGGCCATCTGGGGCGCAGGGACGCGGGCTATCGCAATATTCAGGATCACTTTTCCTCCAACGCCGGCGGCCTCGCTGTGGTATGGGCGAATCAGAACACGCGCGATGCGGTTTTCGATGGCATTCGCCGTAAGGAAACCTACGCTACCAGCGGTACCCGCCCCACCCTTCGCTTCTTTGGCGGCTGGGACCTGCCGGAAGACCTTTGCAACAATCCGAAAATGATCAACGAAGCCTACCAACGTGGCGTGCCGATGGGTGGCGACCTACCGGCAAGTACCACCAGCGCCCCGCGTTTTCTCGTTGCAGCCAGTAAAGATCCGGGGGTGCCCGGAAAGCCCGGCACAGACCTGCAGCGCATGCAGATCGTCAAGGGCTGGACGGATAAAAGCGGGCAAACGCACGAACGAGTTTACGATGTCGCCGGCTCCGACACCCAGGCCCGGGTTAACCCGCAAACCTGCACTCCGGAAGGAGCGGGCCACGCTGCCCTGTGCACCGTCTGGCAGGACCCGGCCTTCAACCCTGAGCACAACGCCTTTTACTATGTGCGGGTTTTGGAGAACCCCACCTGCCGCTGGTCGACACTGCAATGCAAGGCAGCCGGTGTCGATCCCTTTAGCAAGGACTGCAAACAGCAGGCGGAGGTCGCCAACCAGGCAGCCTTTGACGACGGTGCCTGGGGTGATGATGTCTACGGGAAGTGCTGTCTGGACCCGGAACAGGAACCGTTCTACTCCCCCACCATTCAGGAGCGGGCCTGGAGCTCCCCGATCTGGTATTCAGCCTCACAGGCTAAACCACAAACCCCGCTCCGGTAATCAAGGGAAGGTCGGCGTAGGTACGGATTCCGGCAGGCGCCGCACACAATGCAGGAATCGCGTTGATGGCCGGCAAGGCCGTGGTCATCAGATTGGACTGCATGGCCTCTATGGCATTGCGCGGCTTTTCGTCCTCAGGCAAAGAGTGCTTGAGGGTAAAGTTTACATTGGGTCGCCCGGTCACATTCACCACATAGCCCTCGTGCAGGGGGTAATCCGGTTCCACCTGTTTACCCATCTTCCAGCGGTACTTCAGTTCGACGACTGGACGGCCCCGGTAGATCCCCTGCCAGGCTGCATTGACGCCGGCCACACAGCCCTTATCAATTTTCATAAAACCAAAATCGCAGTCGTCCACCGCTGCGGAGAAATCCGCGTGAAATCGAATATCATCGAAGGGAATCTGCAGCGCCATACCGGTAACCCGCACCCCTTCAGAAAACACTTTCGAGCCTTCGCGCAGCGTCTCGCTCAATCCCGGTGTGTTTAAGGGGAGGCCAAATCCACAGCTTTCCCAGGTTTCCTTGGAGGCGTAGCCTGTGGCATCGACGGACTCCAGCACCGACACCGACTCGATGCGGTCGCACAGGCCCGCTGCTACCAGCCCGATCAGGCTACTGAAGCCCGGATGAATACCACTGCCAAAAATGGAGCTGTTGCCCTTCTCACAAGCATCCAGAATCCGCTGACGCTGCGCATCGCCCAGAGCGTGCCCGGTAATAAAGGCCGAGGTTGTGACGACATTGATGCCGCGCTCGAGTATGCGACAAAAATCATCCACATTGGCCCACAGTCCGTTGTAGCTGACGCAGTCCGGTTTGAGAGCAAGAAGCGCTTCGGCATCCTGTGTCGCCATAATACCCATCGGCTCAATACCGGCCAGCGTACCCGCGTCCTGTCCGGCTTTTTCATCAGCCCGGACGAAGCAGCCCACCAGCTCCAGATTCGGATTGCGCTGAATGGCAATAATGGCACGGCGCCCAACATTACCAATATTCCATTGAACCACTCGATAAGCCATGTAAGCTCTCCGTATTATTGTTTCTCTACTGTAGAAGCAGAAAGCGGTCTATACCAACCCTAATAATAATCGAGGAGTCGCAGCCAGGACTCGTACTAACACCTCTTTGGTAGTAATGGATGAATACCTGGCAGCTCCTTACCCGATAACACTGTGCCAACCCCATTCGGAGCTCGACATGAATACCAACAGTGCAGCATCAAGCTATACTGAAGCGCCCAACAACAAAAAACTTAGCCACATACCTGGCGAAAAAGGCTGGCCTGTTGTTGGCTGCCTGCCGCGTTTGCGCTCTGACCCCTTCGGTCTGGCTAAGCACCACTGGGACAAATACGGCCCGGTTTCCCGCATAAATATGGGGCCCCAGCCCGGCGTTATGGCACTCGGCCCGAATATGGCGCAAACCCTGCTACTCGATAGCGAACGCAATTTCTCAACCCGCATGGGCTACGACTATGCGCTGCGAACTTTTTACGGCGACAACCTTTTGTGTCTGGATTTCGACGAACACAAGTTCCAGCGCCGCATCATGCAAACCAGCTTCAAAACACCTGCCATGCGCAGTTATGTCGACACCATGAACCCCATTCTCGACAAGGGCATGGAGCAATGGGTATTCGACAAGAAATTTCGTTTTTACGACAACATCAAGGAATTGCTGCTGCGCATGACCTGCAAGGTGTTCTATGGCGTCGAAGCTGAAGACGAAGGCTCGGCAGAACTGGCACAGGCCTTTATCGATATACTGGACGCGCAGATGGGCATCGTCCGACTCGATATGCCGGGCACAAAATTCCATGTCGGCAAAAACGGACAGCGTTTTTTACGCAAATACATAACGCGCCTTATCCCGCTGCGTCGCGAGGGGGATGGCACTGATATGCTCAGTCATATGTGCAAGGAAACCAAACCCGATGGCAGCTATTTCACCGATGAGGAAATTGTCGACCACGCCAGCTTCCTGCTGTTTGCCGCCCACGACACCACTACCAGCACCTTGACTCACATGATGTACTATCTGGCGATAGAGCCTAAATGGCAGGAGCGCCTGCGGGCCGAGGGCGAGCGCATTGGTAAAGACCATCTGGAATACGAAGATCTGGCTGCCGTTACAGAACTGGATGCCTGCTTTCAGGAAGCCCAGCGTCTGCACCCGTCAGTCAGCGTAATGGCCCGACGCAGCATTCGCGATTGCGAGCTGGGGGGGCACCATATCCCCGCCCACACCCTGATTTTCCAGTACCCGATTTTCACCAACCGGATGGAGCAATACTGGAGCAAGCCCCACAGTTTCGACCCCGAACGGTTTTTCCCGGAGCGCAACGAGCACAAGGGCCACGCCTTCTGTCACATGCCCTTCGGTGGCGGTGCCCACAAGTGTATCGGCATGCACTTCGGCGCCATGCAAGCCAAGTTGTTTACCCATCAGTTCCTGCGAAAATTCGAATTCAGCATCCCAAGCGGCTACCAAGCCGGCTTTACCTATCTGCCCATGCCGAAAGAGAAAAACGGCCTGCCGCTAGTGGTAAAGCGCCGTTAGATGCTCTTCCGTTTGATTAACGAGGGACAAAAAAAGGGCGCCATAGGCGCCCTGAAGGATGCGATCTCCTAAGAGATCAGTCGAGGATCAAACTTCTTCCTCTTCTGCCTTGGCAGACTCGCCGTTTTCGGCGGGTTTGGCAGAGGGGAGTAACTGTTCGCGAATCGCCGTTTCAATTTCATTGGCAATTTCCGGGTTTTCAGTCAGGTAATTGGCGGCATTGGCCTTGCCCTGCCCGATCTTGTCTCCTTTGTAAGCGTACCAGGCACCGGATTTATCAATCAGCCCCTGCTGCACGCCCAAATCGATGACCTCACCCATACGGTAAATACCTTTACCGTACATGATCTGGAACTCGGCCTGTTTGAAAGGCGGTGCAACTTTGTTCTTCACCACTTTTACGCGGGTTTCGTTGCCCACCACTTCGTCGCCCTGCTTCACCGCACCGATGCGGCGAATATCCAGGCGTACCGAGGAATAGAATTTGAGTGCGTTACCGCCGGTGGTTGTTTCGGGATTGCCGAACATAACGCCGATTTTCATACGGATCTGGTTGATAAAGATGACCGTACAGTTCGACTTGTTGATGGTGCCGGTCAGCTTACGCAGGGCCTGACTCATCAGACGGGCTTGCAGACCAACGTGGCTGTCGCCCATTTCACCTTCAATTTCCGCTTTTGGTGTCAGGGCAGCAACCGAGTCGATAACCACCAGGTCTACCGCGCTTGAACGCACCAGGGTTTCGGCGATTTCCAGCGCCTGCTCGCCGGTATCCGGCTGGGACATCAACAGATTGTCCAGATCAACGCCCAGTTTTTCGGCATAGCCCGGGTCAAAGGCGTGTTCGGCATCGATAAAGGCACAGACACCGCCTTTTTTCTGGCTCTCGGCTATGGCGTGCAAGGTCATTGTGGTTTTACCACTGGATTCCGGGCCGTAAATTTCGATAATCTTGCGGCGAGGCAGGCCGCCCACGCCCAGTGCGATATCCAGTGCCAGCGATCCGGTGCTGATAACCGGCACCACGACACGCTCCTGCTCGCCCATGCGCATGATCGAGCCTTTGCCGAACTGACGCTCGATTTGCGACAGCGCTGCACTCAGCGCCTTCTGCTTGTTATCATCCATAGCTGACCCCGTTGATTTCGCATACAGTAAATTAACTGTATATATAATCAGTATAACAAGGGGCAGTGTCAACCGTTGACAGCAACTTTTT
>JBFHCW010000011.1:0-23529 GCA_041585035.1 Litorivivens sp. | reverse complement strand
GGCCCGCGTCTGCGCGCGCTCGATCAGCGCTTGCAGGCCGAGGGTCTGGCGCCGCGGGAACCCGGCAAAGGCCGAAATGCCTGGTATTGTCTGGGCTATGTGCTCGCCTCAGGGCGCGGCAAGGCAATTGCGCTGCACGATTGTGACATCGTGACCTACGAGCGACTGCTGCCGGCGCGCCTGTTTTACCCCATAGCCAATCCTGCCTTCAGTTATGAATTCTGCAAGGGCTACTACGCCCGGGTTACCGACACCAGCATCAATGGTCGGGTCAGCCGCTTGTTGGTAACACCGCTGGTGCGGTCCCTGAAAAAGATCTACCCCAATACTGACTATCTCGACTATCTCGACAGCTTTCGCTATCCCCTGGCTGGCGAGTTTTCGCTGCAGGCGGACGTGGTGGGCGAACTGAGAATCCCCAGCGACTGGGGGCTGGAAATTGGGCTTCTTTCAGAGGTGTACCGGAATTATTCCAGCAACCGTCTGTGTCAGGTGGATATTGCAGACCGTTACGACCACAAGCATCAGGATCTGTCAGAACACGATGACGGCGGTGGTCTGTCGAAAATGTCGATTGATATCACCAAGGCGGTCTTCCGCAAACTGGCGATCAACGGCGCGGTGTTTTCCAACGAAACCTTTCGCTCGATCAAGGCGACCTACTATCGTACGGCGCTCGATTTTGTCGAAATGTATTACAACGACGCGCGCATGAACGGCCTGAGTCTGGATATTCACCGTGAAGAGCAGGCGATCGAACTGTTTGCGGCCAATATTGTGAAGGCGGGCAATATCTTTCTCGACAATCCGATGGAGACGCCTTTTATCCCGAGCTGGAATCGGGTGGTGAGCGCCATACCGACGATTCTCGAAGATTTGCGTGAGGCCGTCGAAGCGGATCGCAGGGAGTTCGCCGGGCGTGAGTGACAGCAGCGATTCCGCGCTTTTGCAGGCGACCTTGCAAAGCCAGCTCGCCTTTCTCTACGGCGAAGAAAACGCCCACAAGTTATGCAGCGAGGTCATCGAGCGCTTTGCATTCACTGAGCAAACACAGGGGCCGAAACCGTTTACCAATCACTGGGATCAAAGCGACGTCTGGGTGATCACCTACGGTGACAGTATTCAGCGCGAGCCCGAGCCGCCACTGCAGGTGTTAAAACAGTTTCTCGATGAGCATCTGCAGGATGTGATATCCGGTGTCCATGTCTTGCCGTTTTTTCCCTACAGCTCCGATGACGGTTTTGCGGTTATCAATTACGCGGAAGTCAATTCCTCGCTGGGCGATTGGCAGGACATCGAAGCCTTGGCGCAGAGCTACAGCCTGATGGCTGACTGCGTTATCAACCATTGTTCCAGTCGCAGCCTGTGGTTTGAAAACTTCAAGAAGGGCAGTGGCGTTGGTTCGGATTTCTTTTTTACCGCATCGCCCGACGACGATTTGAGCCAGGTGGTCCGCCCGCGAACCAGCCCCTTGTTGCGCGAGACTGACACGGCCGATGGCGTTAAGCACGTTTGGTGTACTTTCAGTCATGATCAGGTGGATCTGGACTTTCGCAATCCGGCGGTCTTGCTGGAATTTCTGTCGATTATCAAATTGTATATGGACCGAGGCGTTCGTATTTTTCGCCTGGATGCCATAGCGTTTCTCTGGAAGGTGCCCGGCACCGATTCACTCAATCTGCCGCAAACTCATGAGGTGGTGCGATTAATCAGAACGGTCGCGGAACATTACCGAAATGATGTGATCATCATTACCGAAACCAATATTCCCAACCGCGAAAACCTCAGCTACTTTGGCAACGCCAATGAGGCGCACCTTGTTTACAATTTCTCCCTGCCGCCACTGCTGTTACACACCTTGTTGAGCGAAGATTGCAGTCACCTGAAAACCTGGCTGATGAGTATGCCGCCGGCACAACACGGTACAACCTATCTCAATTTTATAGCCTCCCATGACGGTATAGGCCTGCGCCCCGCCGAAGGGTTGTTGTCTGATGAAGAGCTATCGCAGATGGTAGCGACTATAGAAGGTTTTGGCGGGAAAATTTCCTGGCGGGCGCTTGAGAGCGGCGAGAACCGTCCCTACGAGCTGAATATCAGCCTGTTTGATGCACTCCAGGGCACCCACGCTGGCGAAGACGAGCTTGCTGTGGATCGCTTTGTCTGTGCCCACGCCATTATGCTGGCGCTTGAGGGGATTCCGGCGTTTTATATTCACAGTCTGTTTGCAACGCGCAACGACTATCGCCGCCTGGAAAATACCAGTCACAATCGCTCTATTAATCGCCATCAGTGGCAATGGCAGGAATTGCTGTCGGTGCTGAGTGAGGAGGGGACCCACAAAGCAGTGTTTGAACGCTTGCAGGCACTTATCCGCTTGCGACGGGCGCAACCGGCCTTCCACCCCAATGCCACCCAATACACTCTGCACATCAATGACCAGATATTTGCCTTCTGGCGCCAGAGTGCAGACCGGCGTCAGAGTATTTTTGCCCTGCACAACATCTCACGTTACCCTCAGAGCATCAGCCTCACACAGCTGAATCTTATTGCAACCGATGACTGGCGTGACCTGATCAGCGGCGAGGTTCTGAGCGACCTCAAGATGAACATCGAACTGGGCCCTTACCAATGTCGGTGGATCAGTAACTAATCCTGCCAGACCTGTTAAAAAGTGCCTGTTGTCGGCTGATCCGATGTGATACATCTATTCGGATGGGAGCGGTTTGCGCCGCTCCAGAGTTAACATGGGTCGGCCAAAGGCGCCGCGCCAAAGGAATCCGGGGTGTTTTTTCTGTATGCCAACGTCAGGACTGTCTCTTACAAACTGCCGGCTTTTGATCGTCACGCTGGTGGCTTTAAGTAGCCTTTTTGCCTGCGCGGGTACCTACAGTGCGTCCAGGTCGGAGTTGGCCTTGCAGCGCGAGCTGTTCGTCGTTGCCGTGGATGAAGCGCGTCGGGGCAATCTTGCTGAAGCCAGAGCTGCGCGGCAGGGCCTTCAGGACTATGCTCTTGTGCCCTATCTGGACCTTGAATTGTTCAAGACGGAAATCCATACCCTTAGTCCTGACAATGCCATTCGTGAAATGACGCGCTACAAAGGTACCGCCGTTGGTTCACTGATGAAGCAGGCCTGGCGAGCCAAGCTGGCGCGCAATCAGGAGTGGGAAGCCTTTCTGAAGGCTACGAAGGGTAAGGCCCCGCGGGGCTTGCGCTGTGACTTTGTTCGGGCTCTGCGCGCAACCGGAGACGATGCCCGAGCCGACCGGGAAACGCAGTCGCTGTGGCTGACCGGTTACTCCCTGCCGGAAAGCTGTGATGACGTATTGGCCGAATGGCTGTCGCGGCTGGGTGTTGAGGAAGTTGAGCAGATGCATCGACGCCGGGCTGAGCTGGCGATCGGCAGCGGGCAGAGCGGACTTGCGCTCTATTTGTTGCGCAACGTGCCGGGCACCGAGACGGAGCGTGAATTGCTGAGTCAACCGGAAAGCCTGCATGACTTGGGTGGCAAACTGGAAGTCACCCCCTTCAATCGCCAGCTGGTGATTCTGACGCTGAAGCGGCTGGCCTCCCGCGACTATGAAGCCAGCAATCCGCTCTGGCACCAGCTTGCCCGTCGCTTTCAGTTCACAGACGCCGAGAACCACTCGCTGCGAGACACGTTTGCGCGTCAAATTATTGCCGATGGTGCGCCCTATGCCCGTGACTGGCTCAATGCCAACGATCAGTTGTTTGAAGACCCCTATCTGACCGAGTGGCGCGTGCGCTTGGCTCTGAAAGACGGTGATTGGCGCGCGGCCCAGCATTTCATTCAGGCGCTTCCGGTTGAAACCCACAGTGATGCCCAGTGGCAATATTGGTCGGCGCGAGCCGACATAGAGCTCCGCCAGGCCATGACGGAAGAAACCCGGGCTTCTCTTGAATATCTTGCCCAAAGCCGTGGCTATTACAGTTTTCTGGCTGCCGATATGCTGGGCAAGGAATATCAACTCGGCGAACGTCGCACGGTTAATCGCGAGCTGATGCCTGACATCGAGAAACTCCCGGCGGTGCAGAGAGCGCGCGAGTTGTATTGGCACGGCCTGGTGCGCAATGCAGACGCCGAATGGCGGCGGGCGCTGCGCAAACTCAACCGCGACGAGCAGGTCGCTGCGTCCCAGCTGGCGCTGGAATGGGGCTGGCCTCATGCGGCGGTGATGACGGCAATCAAGGCAAATGAGTGGGACGATCTGGAACTGCGCTTCCCCTTGGCCTTTGCCGACACCTTTAAAGACAATGCCAAAGTTCGCGATATCGATTTGAACTGGGCCTACGCCATAGCCCGACAGGAAAGTGCCTTTGCCGAACACGCACGGTCACGTGTTGGCGCCCGGGGAGTCATGCAGCTCATGCCCGGCACAGCGCGCACGATCTCCCGAGAGCTGGGCAGGCCATCGCCGAAGGTGCAGGAGCTTCACAACCCGATCGTGAATATCGAGATGGGCAGCTACTATCTGGGTCGCTTGCTAAAGGATTTCGGTGGTAATCATATTCTGGCAACCGCAGCCTACAATGCCGGCCCGGAGCGTATTCGACGGGTGCTGGCGCGTCAGAAAGAACCGCTGCCGGCCGATATCTGGATTGAAAACCTGCCGTACGGCGAAACCCGGGAATACATCAAGAATGTACTGGCATTCAGCGTGGTTTACGGGCTCAAGTTAAAGGGCTGCAAAACGCCGAGCGTGCAGGCGGGCTGCAACGCCAAAGGTGAGGCGCGTTACGCCTATATAGAGCCGCAGCCCGAGGAAGACGTACCCGCAGGCAGCGGAGGCTAGTGCCAGCGTTGCGAATCGGCTAGGGTGGGCGCTTTGAAAATACAGTGCCGCGTCTACCATGCACATCCTGGTTTTATCTGCTTACCACGCCGCCAGTCACGATTACTGGCAGAGCGGGCTGCTGACTGCATTGCCCGAGCACCGCTGGGATACCCTCACCTTGCCGCCGCGCTATTTCAATTGGCGCATCCGCGGTAACCCGCTGAGCTGGTACAGCGAAGACCGACCGGAACTTAAAACACAATATGACCTGATCATCGCCACCTCAACCGTGGATGTGGCAACCCTGCGCGGCCTGATACCGGCATGGCGCAATACGCGGTGGGTGGTCTACTTCCACGAAAACCAGTTTGCGTACCCGCCTTCGCCTGAGGGTAATGTCCACCAGCAGGTCGAACCGCAGATGGTGAACCTGTATGCCGCGTTGGCAGCGGACGCTCTGTGGTTTAATTCCTCGTTTAACCTCGATAGCTTGATAGAGGGCTGCGAAGCCCTGTGTCGCAAGCTGCCCGATCGGGTGCCTGCCGGCGGCTGGTTTCAGCATCTGCGAGAAAAGGCTCAGGTCTTGCCGGTGCCGCTGCAGGAAAATAAAAGACCGCAGCCTCGGGCAGACGTCGTTCCCGCCAGCAAATTGCGGGTGGTCTGGAATCATCGTTGGGAATACGACAAGGGTGTCGACCGGCTGCTGGCGCTGGTAAAGGAGCTGAATCGTAGGGCCTTGCCGGCAAGGTTGACGCTGCTTGGACAGCGCTTTCGCAACCTGCCGCCGGCCATGACGGAACTGCTGGCCTTGCCGGCGGGCTCCGTGGTCGTGGAGTGCCCCGACTTTATTGAGGATCGGGCGCCGTATCTGGATCTGCTCAGTCAGCAGGATGTCGTGTTGTCGACCTCACTCCACGACTTTCAGGGACTGTCGATTATGGAGGCTGTACAGGCCGGGTGTGTTCCCTTACTGCCTGACCGTCTGTGTTACCCGGATTTCTTCGATGCTCAATACCGCTACAGCAGCCTCCCGAATGATATTGAGGCGGAAAGCAAGGCGCTGGCAGATCGATTGCAAGTCTGGGGCGAGCGCGGTTTGCCCAATGTGCCCGATTTGTCAGGGTTGGCCTGGCGTGCCCAGGCGACCCGGTATCGGGCGGCCATAGCGCATGCCCTTGGTAACAATTTGCCCTGAGAGCCAGTATCATAGGCGCCTTCGTTTACCCTGTGATCAGTCTGGAGTCCTTCTGTGTCACCTGAAAAGCCTCGCGTTCTGACCGGCATTACCACGACCGGCACCCCCCACCTTGGAAACTATGTGGGCGCTATACGCCCGGCGATTGCCGCCAGTAAATCCGCCGAGCTGGATTCCTACTTTTTTCTGGCTGACTACCATGCGCTGATCAAATGCCACGATCCGGCGCAGGTGCAGCAGTCGGCTCGTGAAATTGCCGCTACCTGGCTGGCACTGGGACTGGATACCGAAAACACCACCTTTTACCGACAATCGGATGTGCCGGAAATCCCTGAGCTGACCTGGGTGATTACCTGTGTGACCGCCAAGGGCCTGATGAACCGTGCCCACGCGTACAAGGCGGCGGTGCAGGCCAACGAAGACGAACAGCAGGATCCGGATTACGGCATCACCATGGGCCTGTTCAGCTATCCGATTCTGATGGCCGCAGATATTCTTGCGTTCAACGCGCACAAAGTGCCGGTCGGGCGTGACCAGATTCAGCACATCGAAATGGCGCGGGATATAGGTCAGCGTTTCAATCATCTCTACGGTGAAACCTTCACCCTGCCGGAAGCCCAGATTGACGACGATGTTGCCGTGCTCAACGGTCTCGACGGTCGCAAGATGAGCAAGAGCTATGGCAATACCATTCCGCTGTTTCTGCCGGAAAAGAAAATGCAGAAAGCCATCAACAAAATAAAAACCAACCTGTTGGAGCCGGGTGAACCCAAAGACCCGGACACCTCAACCGTGTTCCAGATTTGGCAGGCTTTTGCGTCGAAAGAACAGACCGCCTGGATGCGTCAGCAGTTTGAGGAAGGTATCGCCTGGGGGCAGGCCAAGAAAGAGCTGGGCGCGCTGATCAATAGTGAGTTGGCGGAAGCGCGGGATGAGTATGAGAAGCTAATGGCTGACCCGGGCTTTGTGGATGCGGAGCTGCGCAAAGGCGCGGAAAAGGCTCGCGAGCGGGCAGGTAAGCTGTTGGCGAAAGTGAAAACAGCGGTAGGTATTCCGCCGTTGTCGTAAGCGAATCCTCAAAAGATCCCTCTCCCAGAGGGAGAGGGAACCGATATTCCAGCTTCAGTGCGCTCCCTCTCCCTATGGGAGAGGGCTGGGGTGAGGGAGCGGTCTAGAATTCTGCGGTAATCCCCACATAAGCACTGCGCGGCTCACCGATAAAATAGCGGTAGTTGCCGAACGCAAAGTCCGCCCGCTCGGCATAGTCTTCGTCGGTCACGTTGGTCAAGCGCAGCGAAATTTCCAGTCCCTTGGTAAGCCCTTGCGCCAGACGCAGGTTGACCAGGTTGTGGCCGTCATACGTGGCAGTATTTTCTGCGTTCAGGTAGTGCTCGCCCACATGCACCCATTCGACCTCGGCTGTAGTGGCAGAAAAGGGTTTCCACAAAAGCTGAACGCTGGCGAGTTGGCGTGGAGCGGTGTCAATCTCCTTACCCTCAACACCCAGCACGTTGTTGTCGTATTGGCTCTTGGCGTAGCTGCCCTGAACATCAAGGCGAAGGTTGTCGCGAATGTTCCAGCTGACATCCAGTTCAATACCTCGGCGCAGGGTTTTGCCGTTACTAAAATTCTGGCGGTTGCTGTCCTGCAGAATGATGTTGTCTTTCTCCAGGCGATAGGCTGTGATCGACGCGTTAACTCGCGACCAGCTACCCCGCAGACCAATTTCCGCGTTAGTGACTTCTTCGGAATCCAGGTCGGCTTTCAATTGTCCCGACTGTAAGCGATACAGCTCGGTTGCCTGAGGCGCGCGAAATCCTCGCGAGAAATGCACTACCGCATCAACGGTGTCACTGAGAGCCTCGCGGTAGCCCAGATGACCGGACCAGTTGTAAAAGTTGTCCTTGTCATCGGCGGGGCGGGTGTAACGGCAGGGGCTTGCACAGGCAATGCCGTTTTCATCGGTATTGCCGTCAAGCATAAGATTGTCATAGTCGTAACGCTGTATTTCATAGCGCACACCGGCGTTCAGTTCGCGCTCGGCTTTAGGTTGCCAGGTACTGCCAACAAACCAGGCTGCGGTGGTGGCGTCTACTTCGTAGTCGTAGTGCTTGCCTCCCGGGAAGCCGGTACCGAATTGCACAAACGTCGCGCGCTCCTGTGTTTCGGTCAGATAGCTTTCGGTGATGTCGAGGTCAAAGCCATAGTGAAGGCGAGTAGAAGAGCCCTGATTGCTGTAGAACGCAGTTTGCACCCCGGCGCTTTTCTGGCCATTTTCTTCCAGCGGTGTGCCGGGCAGAAAATGTTGCAGGAAAGCCATCTCGGTATAGCGCAGATAGGGCGTTACGACAAAGTGGGTGTTCTGGCTGCCTTCTCGCTCCCAGCGGCTGTGAAAACGTCCGCTGCTGGTGTCGCGATAGGCTTCGGGGTTCGAATTGGATTTTTTCAGCGCCTCATTCTTGTAGGCATCTTGTCCTTGCACAAAGCCGGCGGTTTCCTGATTCAGGTTAGTCGCTGTCAGTACATTCTGGCTGCTCCAGACGCTGCCGGAATAATCATAACGCAGGGTCATTTTCTGCTGGTCAAAGCCTGAATTGTCCTTGTAACCGCCGTCGTGCGCACCGTTGGCATAAAAGCCTACGCGGTGGGTCTCATTGCCCTGACTGTGTTCGAGCTTGAGTCGGCCGTAATCGTGGGGGCCGCCTTCGGCCGATATCCGGGTCGTCGGCTCTTCTGTCGGCGCACGGGTAATCACATTGATTACACCGTTCAGGGCATTCGAGCCATGCACGGCGGTGCCGGGGCCGCGAATCACTTCAATGCGTGCGGCCTGTTCACTGTTGGCATCGAATAACTGGTTCACATTGCAGAAGCCCGGCGCGCGCAGGGGAATGCCATCCTGCGCCATATAAAAGGCGCCGCAGGAACCGCCGCCGGTCAGCACCGCAGAGCGAATTGCCGTGAGGTGTTCCTGCCCGTTGCCGCGGGAAACCCAAACGCCGGGAGCCCGATTAAGCAATTCATTGATATGGGTATGGGAAACCCGGTCGATAGCCTGCTCGCCAATAACAGAGAGACTATTCAGTGGCGCTTCTGTCTGCTCGATACGGCTGCCGGAAACAATGACCTGTTCCAGCTCTGCCGCCACGGTCAGCGTTGTGGCGCCTGCCAGTGCGGCCCCCATTAGCGCCTGTTTTGGTTTTGTCAGCATGATAATTCCTGTTTCTTATAGTCTTTTACTTTTGTGGCCCGGGCTGAAAGGTAATGAACAGCCCTGTACAGCGGGTCAGCAGTTTACCATCACTGTGGCATTCTGCCTTCACAATCACTTTCTTACCGCTGACGCTATCCACCCAGCTGCTGAAGGTCAGGGCTGTGCATAAGGGCGTGCCGGCGAGATAGTCCACACTCAAGTTCGCAGTAAAGCCGGGTACTTTCTGGTCAACGGCCGAAAGCGCCATGATCTGGTCATAAATGGCGGCAACCACGGAGCCATGCACCAGATCGGGAGGGCCTTCGTAAATACGTCCCAGGGTAACCGTCGCGCTGAGTTTGTGTTCATCGCGCTCTACCTCAAGCGGTGGAGCGATCGGATTCAGGCGGCCACTGATCGGCGAGTAGGGGAGTATGCCGGATATGTCGTCGCCGTAATCCGCTAGGTAATGCGGTGCGGCTTTTTCACCGCTGACGGGTTGCAGCTGGTTGTTAAGGGCTTGCAGCTGCTCTGTCAGCGCGTTGAGGCTATCGGTATCGGTATTCAGGTTGACGCTGAATTCCAGTGTCTGGCGCAGGGTGCTGATGTAGGTGCTGAGGGCCCGGAGTTTTTGTTCTGACATGATTCCGCTCATGGTTTAAACGAAGGGAAAGTTTGGCCACTCGCAGGCATAGGGGCAATGACGAATGGGGTCGGTTTTCGGGTGCGTCAGGACTATCGATCTGATTCGGCGAGCAGGTTAAGGGAAACTCCTTATGCAAACACGTGTTTGACCGAATTATGTGAAGTTGCGGTTCCCCTCAAACTGCACACAACTGCCGCTTTGTTCCATAAGAGATCAATCGGCCTGCGATTAGGGGGTAAATGACAATGGATATAGTGAAACCGGCTACTTCAGCAAAGCAAGTATCTGTACAGGCAAAGGTCAAACAAGACCCCGTTACTGCCTTTGAAAAGCCCGCCGAATACATTAAGGGAGAGCGTAAGCGTCTGAAAGACTTTCACAGCGGGGAATGGTGGCTCAACGTTGACTACGTCGACTATGTTGATTCGCGTTCAGCTTGCTAGGCCCTTCTCACTCACACCTGTAACTATGCCCCTCTATCGAGATGAGTGCTTTGGCGATTGCGGCCAGCAATAGCCCCATAACAAATGAATCCCCTCAATCTGGATGGCACGCAGTCCCGCGTCTTTGCCAGCGCCGACAAAAGGCGCCGTTTTTGGGCCGCACCGGCACGATCGCTCTGAAATGGCGAGCACCTCGCCAGGCGAACTAGGGGAAATCCCCTATGCAAACACGTGTTTCACCGAATTATGTGAAGTAGCTATTACCCCCAAAATGCACACATCTGCTGATTTGTTCCGTAAGAGAGCAATCAGCCAATAAACAGGGGTATTAATGATGATGAAGATATTGAAAGCAGCTACTTCAGCCAAGCAGCAGAAGCAGGCCAAACAAGATGCTACAGCGACGCAGGTTAAACAAGACCTCTCCGCTGCCTTCGAAAAGCCGGCCGAATACATCAAGGGAGAGCTCAAGCGTCTGAGAGACTTTCACAGTGATGAATGGTGGCTCAACGTTGACTATGTTGATTCGCACTCAATCTGCTAGCTTAAAAAGCGTTTGCACCCGTATTCGAGAGTGTTACGCGCTCATACGCTTTTGTAATCTTTAAGCAGTGTTAGAGGTCGAATTAATCAAAACGGCCCGCCCCTTCTGACAACGCCGTTTTCAGCCGCTCCTATCAAAATGCTAACCCCACCCTGTAATGGGAACAGTCTTCGGGCTGTTCCTGGCCTGCAGGCTTCGTGGGTCGCAGCCACTCGTATCAAATGGCTATCCACACTTTTCCGACTCTTTCGGATTTCGTCCGACCGGGGGATTTTCGATCATTAATCGCAAGGGCTGGTAGTACTGAAGAACTGAGAGATGGTACCAGAGGCCGGATTAATCAAAACAGCCTCGGGGCTGTTTTGACCCTTCGGGCTTCGCGGCTTGCGCCCGCTTGTATAAAATCGCTACTCGCAATTTGTCAAACCTGCCGGTTCTCGTCCGGCCAGGGGTGCCTTCGATCATTAATCGAAAGGGCTGGTAGTACTGAAGAACTGAAGAACTGAGAGATGGTGCCAGAGGCCGGATTAATCAAAACAGCCTAAAGGCTGTTTTGACCCTTCGGGCTTCGCGGCTTGCGGCCGCTCGTATCAAATCGCTAGCCGCAATTTGTCGAACCTGCCGGTTCTCGTCCGGCCGGGGTGGCTTCGATCATTAATCGAAAGGGCTGGTAGTACTGAAGAACTGAGAGATGGTACCAGAGGCCGGACTCATTTAAATATTTTCCTTTAAAAAAACATATATATAACAATGCTGTAAATTAGTAATATATATAGTATAGGCTTAATGTAACAATAAATGTAACAAGAGATACTCTTGGGGTAGCTCTGAATCCTAGGAATTTCTGTGAGATTTTGGTGAGGTGGCTTTGATAGTAAAGAACTACCCCTATTACCCCCCCCTGTACGCCCCTCTAAGCCATTTTCAGTGAATTGCGCTCCTGTGTCTGGATTTTTCCCTAAACGCCCTAAGAGGGCTTCCTAGGGGGCTTCTGGCATGTCTTTTGATGGTGTCCTGAGGGTGGTTGATCGTAATTTGGTGTGTGTTCATAACTCAGGATGATGTTTTGGTCGTGTTCATAATTGTTTTATTGTGAGTTATGAGCATCCTTCTACAGTGTGTTCAATAGTTAAAAGATATGGGCCGTTGGTGGCGATGTCTTTGGTGGGGAATGCGCGGCGCAGAAGAAGATAGAGTATTTGCCAGATATCAGGGCGGGGCTTCAAAAAGCCAAATTGCGACCAACTATGGTGTTGGTAGAGCTACCATTATGAGAGTGATTAATGAGAGGTTGCTTCGGTCATAGGCTTTGCATGGGAATCATGGGCTAAGTGTTCTGATGTGGGGGTGGGGCAATGTACCGGATTGGGGTTCTGCTAGTTTGTTCATCTACTAATCTGGCTTTCGCTCAGCGTTATAGTGCTTGCAGTGAGCTCGGTAATTGTTCATCGGGAGTGGCTGGGCCTGTAGGAAAGGCTATTGGATTACTTGTTCTTCTTGCATTCTTTTATGAGGGGTTTCAAGAAAGTTATAAAAAGCGAGGGGGCAAAGGGGTGGTCTTCGCGTTGTTGTTCTTACTGGCATTGGGCTTCTTCTTTTATTTCTCTGGTGGTTCCTTCATTTCGATACTCGTAATAATAACTTCTGTTTGGTGGTATTCACCGCTGGTAGATTTGATTTTCCCTGAGGATGAGAGGGGTGGGGAGGAGTGATCCAGTTGGCGCAAGGCTGTTGCTTAGCTCGGACTTCACCGTAATTGTGGTATGGTCGTATTACCACCAACGAACTGGAATGTTGATATGAAAAAAATCTACCTACTATTTTCTATTGTTATGTTTACTGCTGGTGGCGCTGTGGCGCATTCAGGTGGCACAGATGCTAATGGGTGTCATGCAGGCAAAAAGCCGTACCACTGCCATTAATAATAGCGTCCTGCCACTATTGGTTTGGGGCGCTTTTATAAGTTTGGCTGCTCTGCATTGTTTCTAGTCGACTGAATTATATTGATAATATTTACTTCTTCTTTAATAGCCACAGAAGTCGAAACGGAAAATTAATTAATTTATAACTGCCTGGTATAGACTTACGCATGTTTCTTTTGCTGATTTAGTTGCTTCCACAATGTCCATTTCTTTTTCGTAAATATTGATTGTTGCTTCTCGTAGTATGATGGAGCCAATCATGTCGCTCATGCTGCTACTAGCTCTCTTATCTGCGACAGTTAACAGGTTTTTAGGTGGGGTTTTATTGCTCTTCGCTTGCATTACAATTAAAGGGATTTTCATTGCGATCCTGCATTCTCTAGAGATTATATCTTTGCTTTTTTCGCTAATAGTTCTTTCTTTATCTTTAGCCGAAAGCTTATAAATTTGGTCAGGTGTGTGAGTGGCAAAGCTAGGCTTACCTTTTTTAAATATTTCCGTTTGGCGTCTTCTGCAAGATTCAAATACAAAGTCATTGTATCCTCGCCCGTATGCTTCTTGAGCGCAGCGTGTAGCAATGTTTTGCATTGATTCGCTCTTGGTATCTTGTGCTTGGCTGTTTGAGGGTACTATTAGCACGAAGTAAGCTACTATGTGTCCAAGTATTTTTCCGTTGGTTTGCATGATTTTCGCCTCTTAAGGCTTTGGTTTTAATTTTTCATTGAGAACACCAAAGCGCTTCACTTTTTTTTCTCCAAATATTTTGGTTAGGTCGTGTGGCTTTTGTATTTTAATCGATCTTTGGTATGTATGTTTTTTCGCAAGAGATAGCTTTCGCGCTTTAATTATTATTCTAGTACCTATTTTTAGTGATTCGAATAGGCTTTTAGCCTCGTTAGGCTTAAGTTCTTTTGTGGTGAATATCGTCAAGTAAGGGGAGAGTAGCGTTTTAGATGTTCCGTGGTAGTCGCTATAGACTTTGCTAGGGTTGACGCCTTTAGAGCATATTCTCCATAGGATTGGGTCTTCAGGAATCTTCCTTGCCAAATGTTTTCTGGTTTTCTGGAATAGGTCTAGTGCGTCAGGGATGTCTTCTGCACTGACTAAGAATATCGAAATCTGAGTATTCCAGTCATACCTATCGAAGCAGGAGAGAAACTTTCTTTTGGTTCTTTCTTCAGCTGATTCAGTCATGTTTCAGAGCAAGGGATGATAGTATTTGTATTGGAGCACTTTGTGTGCTTTTAGGGGCATAATTGTATTCCTTATACTGCAATTGGCTTTTAAGGTCTATAATGCTCCAGAATCCACTGAGGCCAAGACGTTGATGTGTTTTAGTAGACTTGGTTTCTGTGCAATTAGGACGGTATTTTTAGGTCAGCAATTGCATATATAATTGAGCTGCTTTTCCCCCTTTTTTTACCTATAGTGGTAGATGTTTCAAGGCTCTCAGCAATGCCTCAGCTAAGGGGCGAATTCTCTCTTCGTAGTCCGCCCCTCCTTGCCCATACTTAAACATGTGCTCGCTACTGCCTACAAATTTGCCTGACCATCCCCCGAGGTGAGCTAGGGTGGCTTCCTCAATGCCAGCTGCTCTAGCGTTATGAGCCAAGGTGTGTCGAAGGGAGTAGGCGGTCGTTTCAGGTTGTATTCTTTTCAATAACTTTGTGATCTGTTGTGAGATGTTGTCTGGCGTTCTAGAAGTGAGTTCATCTAGCGCACCATTCTCAACTAGTTCCTGAATTCGGGCAGCTCGATAAACAAGGGGGATCAGGCGTTCTCTTTCGGCAGTTTTCCCTGTGCCGGAAGGGCTAAGTAATAGGGTGGGTGGGTCAGTTTCGAAATTAAAGCTGCTCCTTAGAAGCTTTTTGGCTTCACTCGGGTGTGTTCCTGTTTGCAGTGCAACTAGTGTAAATAGCTCTTTCCAGTCTTTTTCTGAGGAGAGTATGTCAATTAGCTTATGCTGCGCAGCGTGTGTTAGGGGGCTGCGTACTTTCTTTGTGCTTACGGCAGTTTTTGGTATAGGGGGTTTTGTTATTTGGATATCAAGATCAAGGCTTTCGCAATAGCTTTTTAAAGCGGTGACGACAGTTGTCATTTGTCGAGTAATTGTCTGTAGTGTGACGCCATCCAGTATTCTTTGCTCAACAAATTTTCTTAGGTGGTGCCAGACGGTAGCTTCACAAAGTCTGTCGTCGCCACCTCCATAGCTAAGGAAGTTGTCCCAGATAGCTTGTAGTCGCTTACCTGTTCTTTGTGAGGTGTCTATGCCTGCTTCTTTTTTGTGGTGCTCCCAGGCATCGGAAAGCATGGCTGAGGAGTGTCCTTTTTTAGGAGGCTCCATAAGCATTGTCCATGCTTTTTCTTGTGCTCGGACAATTTCGGGCTTAGGCAGGTGGGATTGTGCTTCTTTTTCATGCGAGTCGTGAAGCATGCTCTCATTGAAAGCGCCTGTGGCAAGTGCGTTTTGTGTGAACTCATCCCTTTCAAAGGCGTCTATCTTGCTTCCCATGCCTTCTTCTAGGTGGTTCATTTTCAGTATGCTTCTAGCTTTCCTTTCAAGCTCCAGCTCGTTAAGCACTTCGGTGTTAGATGAGAGCAGGGTTTCGACATAGCTTTCAAAGATAGAATTTAGTTCCTCTACCTCAGCTATCGTGCCTTTGTGGTCGTCGGGAGGGCTTTTGACACGCTTTTTAAAATGAGTGCTTTTCAAGGAGGGGTGGCCAGCGAGTGCTTTCGGATACCGCCGCTGATAGTACTGCTTCCCTTCTATTGTTGTGACATACCTGATGGATAGCACGATTCCCTGCCTGCGTAGTTTCATGGCTGGCACCCACTAGATTTTGGGTTTGTGCCAGTTGTATGGCTATATAATAGGAAGCAAGAGGGGTTGTAACAAGAAATGTAACAATTTGGATGGCTTAAAAAGCCGGAAAAATGAATAAAAACAATAGGTTGGGTTGTTTCTATGGTACCAGAGGCCGGACTCGAACCGGCACGCCTTTTACAGCGGGGGATTTTGAATCCCCTGTGTCTACCAATTTCACCACTCTGGCACAGGATGAAAACAGCGCGCGATTATAGCAACCTCGCGCAGGCGGTCAAAGGTATTTGACCGCCTATCGGCCAAAACTGGAGGGAAAACCGGTTTTCCGGTACCCTGCGCGCCTGTTTTATGAACGACGCCTCCATGAAAACCCGCGACTTTCACTATGAGCTGCCAGACGAGCTGATTGCTCGCTACCCGGCTGCGCAACGCGATCAGAGCCGTTTACTGGTACTTACGGGTGATGGCTCGGTTCAGCACCGGCAATTTCCAGATATTCTCGATTTTCTCGATCCGGGCGACCTGCTGGTGTTCAACAACACGCGGGTGATTCCCGGGCGCCTCTATGGGCACAAGGAAAGCGGCGGTAAGCTGGAGTTTCTGATTGAACGGGTGACAGGTGAATTCACGGCCTTGTCGCATGTTCGTGCCAGTAAATCTCCCAAAAGTGGTGCGCGGCTGTCGGTGACGCATGAGCACGGCGCGGCCGAGCACTCTCTTTGTACCGTTCTGGGTCGACGGGGCGAGCTGTTCGAACTGGAGTTTGACCAGCCCGTGCTGGCCGTGCTGCAGGCCATCGGCCATATGCCTCTACCTCCTTATATCGATCGGGCCGATGAAAATCTCGATCAAGAGCGCTACCAGACGGTGTATGCCGAGAAACCTGGCGCGGTTGCCGCCCCTACAGCCGGCTTGCATTTCACCGATGAGATTTTGGCCAAGGCCCAGGCCAAGGGTGTGGAAACGGCGTTTGTGACCCTGCATGTGGGCGCGGGTACCTTTCAGCCCGTGCGGGTGGAAAACATTCAGGACCACCATATGCACGCCGAGTATCTGGAAGTGGATCAGGCGGTGTGTAACGCGGTGAATGCTACCCGTGCGCGTGGCGGCCGGGTAGTGGCGGTGGGGACGACGTCGGTCAGGAGTCTGGAGACCGCCTCGCAGTCCGGCGCTATTGCGCCGTATGCCGGAGAGAGCGATATTTTTATTTTTCCGGGTTACCGGTTTCGCAGCGTTGATCTGCTGCTGACCAATTTTCACCTGCCCGAGTCCACCCTTATCATGCTGGTCAGTGCGCTAGCCGGGCGAAAGCAGGTACTTGCGGCCTATACCGAAGCGGTAAAACAGCGCTACCGGTTTTTCAGTTACGGAGATGCCATGCTGGTGTTTCCCGGCGATTCTGCCAATGGTTCAGGAGAGTAAGCGTGTCGCGTCAGTGTGATATGTCGTTCAGTATCAGCGGTAGCGATGGCGAGGCGCGTCGCGGTGAGTTGAAATTCAGCCGCGGCACGGTGCAGACGCCGGCCTTTATGCCCGTGGGGACCTACGGCACGGTGAAAGGCATGCTGCCGCGGGATATCAAAGAGATCGGCGCTGAAATCATTTTGGGGAATACTTTCCACCTGATGCTGCGCCCGGGCACCGAGGTGGTGAAGGCCCACGGTGACCTGCATGACTTCAGCGGCTGGCAGGGCCCTATCTTGACCGACTCGGGCGGCTTTCAGGTGTGGAGCCTGGGCAAGCTGCGCAAGATCACGGAAGAAGGGGTCAGCTTTCAGTCGCCGGTTGATGGCAGCAAGGTCTACCTCGATCCGGAAACCTCGATCGGCGTGCAGCACGAACTGGGCGCCGATATCGTGATGATTTTCGATGAATGCACGCCTTACCCGGCGACCGAAAAGCAGGCTCGGGACTCGATGGAGCTGTCCCAGCGCTGGGCGCGGCGCAGTCGCGACGCCCACGGCGATCACCCCTCGGCATTGTTTGGCATTGTGCAGGGCGGTATGTACCCGAATCTGCGTGAGGAATCCCTGAATGGCCTGGCCGAGATCGGTTTCGACGGCTATGCCATTGGTGGCCTGTCGGTGGGTGAGCCGAAAGACGATATGCTCAACGTCCTCGATCATCTGGCCCATACCATGCCCGCCGACAAGCCCCGCTACCTGATGGGAGTGGGCAAGCCTGAGGATATTCTTGAAGCCGTCCGCCGCGGCGTGGATATGTTTGACTGCGTCATGCCGACCCGCAATGCGCGCAATGGCCACCTGTTTACGTCGGGTGGTGTTGTGAAAATACGCAACTCGCGCCACAAGCACAGCACCGCGCCGCTGGATGAAAATTGTGACTGCTATACCTGCAAAAATTTCTCTCGCGCCTATCTTCACCATCTGGATCGCTGCAAGGAAATTCTCGGTGCCCAGTTGAATACGATCCATAATCTGCGTTTTTACCAGACGCATATGGCAGGTATTCGCACAGCGATTGAAAACAACGCGCTGGATGCCTTTGCCGATCAATTTTACGAAAGCCAGAAACGGGAGGAGCGATGTACAAGCTGATTGTCTTCATACCCGAAACCCATGCACAGCAGGTTAAAACCGCATTATTTGCAGCCGGTGCCGGCCGTCAGGGTGACTACGATTGCTGCGCCTGGCAGACGCTGGGGCAAGGGCAGTTTCGTCCGCTGGATGGCAGCCAACCTTTTATCGGCCAGCAGGGCGAAATAGAGACGGTCGCCGAGTACCGGATGGAAATGCTCTGTGAAGAAGACAGGTTGCCGGCTGTGGTAGCGGCGCTGAGAGAGGCTCACCCCTATGAGGAGCCGGCTTTTGACGTGATTCAGTTGGTGGATATCGATGGCTGATTCACCGCTGCTGCGAACGCTCAGGAAACGGATTGATGACTACCGCCCGCAGGAGGTGAGTGGTGACTATCCGGATGCGGCCGTGGTGGTAGCGATCAACGACAGTGATCGCCCTGGCGTGCTGCTTACCCAGCGTTCCCCTCATCTGAGCCTGCACGCCGGTGAAATCGCCTTTCCCGGCGGCAAGCAGGATGAGGACGACCGGGACCTGCTGCATACGGCCGTGCGTGAAATGGAAGAAGAGGTGGGTGTCGCCGCTACCCACTTTGAATGTCTCGGTGCGCTTGATCAGCGCATTACCCGAACCCAGATTCGCATGACGCCCTATCTGGGTATCTTGCCGGCGGCTCTCGACTTCACCATCAATCGAGGTGAGCTGGATACGGCTTTCTACGTGCCGCTGGATAGGCTGATTGATGGTAATCTGTTCAGCGTGGTTGATGTGCTGGATGCGGGTATCACCAAGCGGGTGGCCCGTTTTCAGTACCAGGATTACGATATCTGGGGTGTGACGGCGATGGTTCTGGCCGACGTACTCAATGAACTACTCGATGCGGGTCTGCCCATCGAAACCCGCAATGGAGGCGACTGATGCTGTTTCAACTCGGTGATTTAAAAGTTCAACGCAAGGGCGATGACCAGTTTATTGCGCACAATGCCACGGTAATCGGTAATGTGAGTCTGGCGGAAAAAGTCAGTGTCTGGTTTAACGTGGTCATTCGCGGTGATGCCGAGAAAATCAGCATTGGGGCCCGTTCCAATATTCAGGACGCCTCGGTGTTGCACGCCGATCCGGGTTTTCCGCTGGAAATCGGTGAAGATGTCACGGTCGGCCACAAGGCGATGTTGCACGGTTGTAAAGTCGGTGACGGCAGCCTGATTGGTATTAATGCGGTGGTTTTGAACGGCGCAAAAATTGGCAAGGGTTGTCTGATTGGGGCAAATGCGCTGGTAACAGAGGGCAGTGACATACCCGATGGCGCCATGGTGCTGGGCGCGCCGGCCAAGGTGAAGCGCATGTTATCTGAGGATGAGCAGGCGGCGCTGCGATTGTCGGCGAGCCACTATGTAGAAAACGGTCAGCGTTTTCGCAACGAGTTGAAAGAAGAGCAATAGGCGAGGTCATGACGGAGGCGGTTAAATCTCCCTGCATAAACGTATGCGCACTGGACGACGACGATGTGTGCGTCGGCTGTTTTCGCTCGATGCGGGAAATCACTGACTGGTCGGAGTATACGAGCGACAAAAAGCGCGAAGTAGTGGCGCAGGCGCAGCAGCGCATGAAGCGTCGCTACAACCTCGTTTAGCCTGCTGCTTTCTGGAGTCCGTCCTTGGCAAAACCCTTGTCCATTCGTCTTACTGACGGGCCGGAGCTGACAGCTGATCTTGTGTCAGAGCTTTGGTCACTGCGTCGCCGGTATATTACGCTCAGCAAATCAGAGGCTGACGATCAGGCGTATTTTTCCCAATTCATAAGGGCAGACAATTCGATCGTGGCCTCGTTTCACGCGCCGGATGGACGCTTGGGTGGTTTCTTTACCATCGCCCAGCTACCGGTGGACTACGCGGGCCGCCGTGGCCTGCTGCTGTATTCCAAGTATTTCTATTTTGACAAAGACTATCGCGGTCACTACAAGACCATGCTGGCACCGTGGATGATTTTGCCTCGGGCCTTCCGCCGCTTCGGTTTGCGCCACCTGTATTTTGTCACCACCGCCTTCCCGCAGAGTTACGTTTCACTGGCGCGCTCAACCGGAAATGTTCGGGCCTTGCACGACCCCATTACCACCGACTGGGAGCGCTACGCGCTGGATCATTTCGCGAGCAGGTTTTTTGGAGAGGATTGGATTGTCGAGCGTGGCGTGGTGGTGAATCAGAACGTGGCGGATTCTGAATCGCTTGCGCGCGGTGAAGAGGCGCAGGCCCTGTCGCAAAAATTTGAGAGGCTGAATCCGCACTGGCGGGAAGGGCAATCCCTGCCCATTATATTTCCCGTGGACTGGACCACGATCTCTCAATCCTTGAAGCGAACGTTGCGCAGGCTTCGCCGCTAGTTTTCCTTAGGCTTCAGGATGACTACGGGGATTTTCCGGTCTTTTGCGGCCTTCTGATAGTCATTGTAGGGCGCATATATCGCCGCCATCTTCTCCCATAATCGTGCTCGTTCGTCATCGTCTGCGGTGTAGGCGATTGCCGTCATTTGCTTGGCGCCAACGCGAATTTCACACTCCGGGTTGTCGAGCAGGTTGCGGTACCAGGCGGGGTGCTCCGGGGCGCCGCCCTTGGATGCAACCACGATATAGTTGTCGCCGTCTTCTCCGTAAATCAGCGGCAGAGGGCGAAGCTCGCCGCTCTTGCGCCCTCGGGTAATCAGAAGCAACGTGTGCAGCATGCCGGAGCCACCGCCCAGACTGGCATCCCACAAATGCGCTTTCTCGGGATCGCTGAGGTAGAGCTCGATATGATTCTTGATCCAGTCCGGCATATAGTCGGGGATATCGATCTTCATGTGCCTTGCTCCTTGTGGGTAGGACGATATCGAAAGTAAACCGGAGCAAGGCCCTGCAGTCAAAGTGCAGAATGCACATCAGGCTATTTTGCGTTTTTTCGCCTTCTTTCCGGGCCGCCAGGCCAGCACGCTTTCGATTCGGTTGTCTTTCAAGGCTTCGATTTCGAAGTGACAGCCGTTCAGCTTGACGCAGCAGGGGCCGTCGGGGAAGGACTCCAAATGCTCCAGCAGCAGGCCGTTGAGGGTTTTCGGGCCGTCAGTCGGCAGTTCCCATTTCAGCGATTTGTTGACATCGCGAATGGTCGCCGTGCCGTCAATGCGATGCATGCCGTCCTTGAGGTGGATAATGTCCTGATTGATCTCCTCCAGCAGATTGGAGGTGAACTCACCGACAATCTCTTCAAGCAGGTCTTCCAGGGTAACAATGCCCTGCACCATGCCGTATTCATCGACTACCACACCCTGACGGTGCTTGTGTTTCTGGAAGTTGAACAGCTGGGTGTGCAGGGGGGTGCTTTCCGGCACAAAGTAGGGTTCTTTGACAATGCTCATCAGCTTGTCGAGATCAACTTCGCCGCGGTTGTTGATGCTGCTGATCACATCGCGCTGGTGCAGGATGCCCACGATGTTGTTGATATCCTCGCGAAATACCGGCATGCGGGTAAATTCCGATTCCTGCAGGCGCCGCAGAATGACGTCGGTACTGTCATTGAGGTCGATGCCATAGACCTCGTTGCGGGGGATCATGATGTCATCCACCGTGACCTGTTCCAAGTCGAGGATATTCATCAGCATATGCTGGTGGCGCTGGGGGATCATTTGCCCGGCTTCGCCGACAATGGTGCGCAGTTCGTCAATGCTCAGATGTTCGTCGTCGTTGCGTGCGTCAAAGCCGGTAAGGCGAAGAAAGGCGTGAATGAAATGGTTGATCACCCAGATCACCGGATACAACAGGGTTTTCAGCGGCAGCAGTACGTAGCTTACTTTGAAGGCGACAGCTTCGGATTTGTAGGCGGCAATGGTTTTTGGAATGATTTCCGCGAATACCAGAAATACCAGCGTGAGCAGTACTGAGGCAATGACAACGGCGCTGTCACCGTATAGCCGGATGGCCAGAATGGTCGCGGTGGCTGCGGCAAGGTTATTGACCAGGTTGTTGCCAATCAGAATGGTGCTGATCAGGCTCTCGGGCTCTTCCAGCAATTTGCTGGCCTTGCGCGCACCCTTGTGCCCGCTCTTGCTTAAATGACGCAGACGATAGCGGTTCAGCGCCATCATGCCTGTTTCAGAGCCAGAGAAAAAACCGGAGAGGAGAATAAGAAAGCCAATCAGGCCGAAAAGGAAACCCAGCGGTGCCTCGTTCAAGAAGCCGTTAACCCCATAATCGATATGAGGCGCCTATCTTGAAGAAATATCCGGCGGCTCGCAAGCTTAGATGCGGTTTAGCAGCACTTCCAGTACGAACTTGGAGCCGACATAGCCCAGCAGCAGCAGGGCAAAGGCCGCCAGTGTCCATTGAATGGCAGTACGGCTGCGCCAGCCTAGTTGGTGGCGGCCAATCAGCAGAATGCCGAAACAGCCCCAGGCCATCATGGAAAACGCACTTTTGTGGGCCAGGTGCTGGGCGAAGATGTCGTCCACATAAAACAGGCCGGTGCCGATCGACAGGGTCAGCAGGATAAAGCCAATCAACACCAGCTCGAACAGCATGGCCTCCATGGTCACCAGTGGTGGCAGGGCTTTTAGAATGCCGTTCAGCTGGTGGTGTTTCAGGCGGTATTCCTGCACCGCCAGCACGATGGATTGCAACGCAGCCATGGTCAGCACGCTGTAGCTGAGCACAGAAAGGGCAATGTGTAGCATCACGCCGCCGGGGTGTTGGATCAGTTTGGCGGGTGAGTCGGCCAGCAGGGTAATACCCAGCAGGGCCGCAGTGAACGGAAAAATCATCAGCAGAATATTGAGCAGCGGCCGCAGCATGCCGCTGATCAGGGTGATAACCACCACAAACCAGCTGATCAATATGCTCATCTCGGTGAGGCTGATATTCATGCCCTGTGGGGTAAACATACCCACATAGCTGGCGGTACCGTGGCAGAACATACCGGCGATACCCAGAGTCAGGGCGAGTTTGTAGCGTGAGTGGCCCTGACGAATTTCCTGCCACAACAGCACTGTCGCACCCGCGTAGAGGGCAATGGCCAGCAAACTGAGTGTGGTATTCATGGTGTTGGCACGCTGTCCTTAAATACTGGGCCGTGGCAAAACGGCGGTTTCCGGTGGGGCTTGGGGCATTAGTTGGTTATAATGCCCGCCTTCAATTTTTAGAGCACGATTGTAAGCGTGTTCACAAGGCCCTGTCGACTGAGCAGGGCGCGGGCAAGAGAGCTTATTGGCATGTTTGAGAATCTGACCGAACGTTTATCCTCCACCCTGCGCGCGGTAACCGGGCAGGCTCGCCTGACTGAGGACAATATCAAGGACACCATGCGCGAAGTGCGCAAGGCCCTGCTGGAGGCCGATGTCGCCCTGCCGGTGGTAAAAGACTTTGTTGATATTGTGCGGGAGCGGGCTGTCGGGCAGGAGGTCAG